>JAZUKH010000022.1:0-9134 GCA_045643185.1 Myxococcota bacterium
CCACGAAATTTGTCAGGCGCCCCTTGCTGGTCGCGTTGACGGCGTGGTTGTTTGGGCTGTCTTCACAAGCCTACGCACTGTCTGTCAATGACATCGAATCCCTCGCTGCACAGGGCATGAGCGAAAATGTGTTGATCCAGATCATTCAGTCGACGAATGATCTGCCTGCGTTGACCAAGGCAGATTACGAGCATCTGAAAAACGCGGGTGTTCCGGCACGCGTGATCGCCGAATTGGCAAAGCGCACGACCGCCGTTGAACGTTCGGCACCGTTGGATAACGCTCGTGCGACGCTTGCGCCTGAGCCTGTTGTAGCGCCCGAGCCCGTTGTGGCGCCTGAGCCTGTTGTGGCGCCCGAGCCCGTTGTGGCGCCCGAACCCGTTGTGGCTCCTGAGCCCGTTGTGGCACCCGAGCCCGTTGTGGCGCCTGAGCCCGTTGTGGGGACGAGTCAGGAGGCGATCTTGGCGCCGGTCGAGACGTCGAATCTGCCCATTATCCTGCAGAAATTTTTTGAGGAGGCTTACGAGACATACACGGTCCAGTCAGAGGTTGCGCGTCGTTACGATGCTTTGCAAAGCACGACGGAAAGCGAGCGTGCGAACGACGCCGAGTTGTCAAAGATAGCGCTTTATCGCGAGTTGATCTCGACGGATGCCCGTGCGGCGCTTGGCGCCTGTTTGTCGCTTCAGGCGGACGTCAAACCGGCTCCGCGTTCGTTGGCGGCTGCGGCGATGAATCAATGCATCGGCGAGTGTTTGTATGCGCTTGATGTGCCCGCGATGGCTGCCGCCTATTTGGATCTGGCGCTTCAGGCGCCGACGCCGGTCGAAGACTATTCCGACACGTTCATGAAGTTCCTGGATGCATCGCACCGCACGAGTTATTTGAGCTCCAATCCGTTTCCGATCCGTGCCCGCGCGGCGCAGATCGAGGAAAAAGACAAGCCGGCGTTCCTCTATTTTGTCGGTTATAGCTTCGTGCATGGGGCCAATCCCGATGAGGAAATGGCGCGCAAGACGCTCAGCCGCATCGAAAAAGGCGATATCAACTACGTTCGTGCCCAGATCTTGTTGGCAACGCTCGACCTTCGTGCGCCCAACTTTATGTTTAAGTCGGCCGCCGAGTCATTGCAGCGCGCCCTCGATGCAGTGCAGTCACTGAAAGGCGACGAAGCTCGCCGTCTCGAGAACCTGGCCTGGTTGACGCTTGGTCGAATCGCCTACGAGAATCACGCCTACGACGAGGCGGATGCGTTCTATCGTAAAGTCGATGTGACGAGCCATCAGTTCGTGGATGCACTGGTCGAGAACGCCTGGAACCGCCTGTTTGCCGGTCAGCCGGCGCAGACGCTTGGTTTGACGCACGCGTTGCGCGCTCCCCGCTTCGACAATATGTGGCTGCCTGACGTGCTGCTGCTCGAGGCGGCTGCCTATCTCAAGCTCTGTCGCTACGATCAGGCGTCGATGGCCGTCGACACGCTCAAATCGCGCTACATTGAATATGGCGCTGAGATCGCCCGGTTCGCGGCGAACGTGCCGCAGCGCGATTATTACAATCAGGTCCTGATCTACGCCAAAAATCCTGGAGATTCTCAGCTGCCTGACCGGCTTTTTGACCGCATCATTTCGGATCACGACTTTTATTCTCTGTACACATCTTTGAACACGTTGACGCGTGAACGCCGGACGCTCAAAGATCTCGTCGGAGATGGGCTGAGCGGCATGGATGTTCTGGAAGCTGCTTACGATGACGCGATCAGCTACCGTCAGCAGGCCATGGGCGTGTTGATCGCCAAGCTCATTGATTCGGCGCGTTCGACTCTGCATGCGCTCGACATTTCGTCATCCCAGATGACCATCGATATTCGTCTGGCACGTCGTGCCCGTGAGGCGGCGTGTCTCAAAACCGTGGCTGAGGGCAAGACTTGTTCTGCTAGCGAACCCAAAAATACGGATCCTTCCTATTCAAAACGTGATTCTGAGGCATTTTGGACGTTCGATGGCGAATTCTGGCGTGATGAATTGAGCCATTATTCATCAGGTTTGACCAGTCTTTGTGAATAGGTGGCGGGGGAAGTCTCCCCCTACGCGGCTATTTTTTCCATGAAGCCGCGTAGCATGCTGCGCGGTATCATGAAAAAAATACGCCGCTACCCCCTCTAAATGAACAAGTGGAGTATACCAACTGAGCTGTTATGAAAAGGCGTCAGGGCTAGTTCCAAAATGTTGTATTTAGAACGTTTTGTGTTAGAATTTTACGAGATTTTTTAGGCAGCAAAATTTCGGGTTTGTTGTTAAAATCCATCTTTCATTTAGGAGTTCATGGTTCTATGCGGTTAAAATGTGCAGGTTTGACGGACACGGGAATGGTTCGCGACCACAATGAAGACAACTTCCTGATCTCACCGAAAGAATCCTTTGTCGTTGTCGCTGATGGTATGGGCGGTCACCAGTCAGGTGAGGTTGCCTCTGGAATGGCCGTTGAGACGATTTTGAAATATTACGAAGATACCGAAGGACAGACGACGCCGATCGAATTGGAACCGTGGCCCTATGGCAAGGCAAAACCAAAAAGTCGTGAAGAACGTCGCTTGATCGCTGCGATCACGAAAGCAAATGCCGCGATTCATAAAGTGTCCTGCGAAGACGAAAAATGCAAGGGCATGGGCACGACCTGCGTTGGCATTTATGTCGTGAAAGAAGGCGTTATTATCGCTCACGTTGGCGATTCGCGTTGCTATCGCTTCCGTGCCGGTACCTTCAAACAGATGACGGAAGATCACTCACTCGCCAATGAGTACATTCGTTCGAATATCCTTCGTCCTGAAGATCTGCCTTCGTTCCCCTACAAAAACGTCATTACGCGTGCCGTTGGGTTGGCCGAAAACGTCGAAGTCGAAACGAATTTCTTCGAGCATCAGGACGGGGATATCTATCTCCTTTGCTCAGATGGTTTGAGCGATCCTGTGAAAGAAACAGAGATGTGCGAGATCTTGTCTCGTAATCAGGACGATCTTGCAACCGCGTGCCGCGAACTTATCATCGCTGCAAATACCAATGGCGGTCCCGATAACGTCACCGCGTTGCTCGCCAAAGTCGTTTACTAACGCCTTCTATAAGCGCTTTTCAAAAAAAGCCCCTTTCATCCCATGAAAGGGGCTTTTTTTGTGCCCAGGTTTGATGACAGATACGCGGTATTCAGTGCAAAATGTGGCTTAATATGTTAAAATTACAGGTTAGGATTTTGAGTATTGTGTAAGTGCAATAAAGGAATCAGGTAATGTGCCCAAACGAAAAAAACGAATCCACTAAAGATACGCGCAAAGACACAGAGACCACGACGTCAACTCCAGATGTCCCCTTGGCTGCGCCAATGGACGATGACTCACAGACCTGTTTGTGGGGAAAAGCCGCTTTTGGTTCGAGTGATGATTCGGACTTGTCTGAAGATATGAAGACAGTGCGCTTTAAAGCGACGGATCTGTTGGAAGAAGCTGGGTTGTATGACGAGAGCTTAGGGCTTTCGTATCAACAAAAAGGGGCGCATTCTTTGCCAGACGCTGTTCGTATAAAGACATCCGCCACGCCGACTTTGACAACGGGGTTTCGAAATGTCGAACACGCTGCGTCGAACGGCGATCTGTCTGTGTCGGCGGCATTGCCAAATGTCGATGTCGATAAGTCTTTTGACATGGTGGCGATTGGGGATGCCTTGCCTGATACCAACGACGTTTCGTCAGATATTATGGGGGTGAACGGCGCTATTTCGACGATCAGTTCGTCCGTTGGGAGTGCGATCGACGAAGCTTGGGATGACGTCATGCCTTCTCAGGAATTTCTTTCGAGTGATCTCAAAAAAATTGCGAAAAAAAGTGAAGTTCCGGATCTATTTAAGGCCATAAGACCGGGTAAAAGCAAAAACGGAGATGTGCTTGAGAGCGATGCTGTGCCCAAGAGTTTGCCGGCATTGCCTGAAAATGCGGTAAAATCGACAGACGTTAAGCCTGTCGATCAAGCTGTATCCGCTCGCCCAGAGACGATCAAGCCTGTTTCACCTGCCCAAGCTGCGGTGGTTAAACCCGTTGAACGTCCTTCGACGCCCGTGGGGGCTCCGGTCAAGCCAAGCACCCTGCCTTCTGCGTCGCAAAATGTGACCTCATCCAACAATGCTGGTTCGGCTAAAACCGAATCTGACGAAAAACCACGCGTCAGTAAAGCGGGGTTGTTGCTCTCCAACTACTTGAAAGCCTCTATTGATGGTGAAAGCACCTTGGGAACTAAGCGTTCCGGGCCGAGTGGGACAGAGCAAAAACCGGTTCCGACAAGTGAGACGAAGGCGGATAGCACCGAAGCGGTTTCTGAAACGAATGACAATGCCAAGTCGTCGCTTGCGAATGAAAAAGCCAAGTTGGCTGAGATCGACAAGACGATCGATCTGGAAACCATCGAAGCTGCAGATATCGAGCGTTTGACGGCTGCTGGACCTGGTCCGTGCAAGGTGCCGCAAGATGCACAAGTTGATGACGATTCTTCCAGTATCGAATTCAATTTTCCGCAAGCCAAACCAGTGCCTGAAGTGAGTCGTGAGATCACGATCCATTCGGACGAAAAGGACTTTGTTTTTCAGGCGATCAGCGATGATGACGTGCGTTGCACAGATAACGGCGAGGTCTTCGCGTCTAAACTGTTGAAGAAAGGCCGTTATATTTCGGCCGTGAGTCACTCGTCTGACATGGCTGCGCCTGTTAAACCAGCGGGTTTGCCAACCAGTTCATTGCATCCCGACGATCGAAACTCCGGCATGTCGGGGTACGAAAACGCCGATTTTGTTCTGGAACACCTGTTTGTGCGTGATAATCGCCAGTTTTTGGGCGAGCATGTGAGCTGTGTTGGGCGCGAGGATGCGCTTGCTCGCATGTTGGACATCATGCAATCTGAAAAGATCAAGCGCTATCCGCGCGTCGTTGAGATCCGCGCCGAACATCGCATGGAAGCCGAGCGCTTTATCGAGGCACTCGTTGAACAATGCCGAAATGCGTTTTCACATCTGTCACTTTATGCGACGACGTCCAAAAATCGTGACAATACGGATGCGACGTGTTTGTCGACCTTGCTTGAGAGTCGTTTGGGCATTCAGCGGGCTTTTGATATCAGCGTCAAAACGGAACGTATTTTACGCACCGTGCCGGAACTCATTGATGCGGAAGATAAGACCTGGGCGCAAAATGTGTTGTTTCAGACGTTTGATCTCGATGTGCTCGTCAAGCCTGAAAACGCCATCGATCGACTTGAGATGAGCATCGACAGTCAGCGTTTTGAGCTCTTTTTGAAAGGTTTGCGCCACGATGCTGAACGCGGCCCCGTCATGGTCTTGATCACGGAAGCCTATCACAACCGTTACGACGGTTGGCGAGAAGTCGTGTCACAGATACGCAAGCACCGTATTGCCAACGTTTGCGTCGTGGTGTGTGGTGAAGCGACGTCGGACGTCGAAGTTTCGGAATGCATCGAACTTGAGCCTTTGTCGAATGAGGCGATGAGCAAATTGGCCAACATGGCCCTCAAACGCATCAACAACGTGCCTGCCTCGGCCAAGGTCGAGCTCATAAAGCGTTCACATGGTCGCGTGGCGGTGTTTTGGCACTTGTTGCAGATCTTGCAGATACGTGGCGTCATCGACATGGCGAACAAGACCTACGTGGAATCTAAAAGCGACGTACTGCGCGATCTTCCCGAGTCGTATGAGGAACTGGTTGCGCATCACTTCGAGCTGTTGACGCCCGACCAGGCTTACTTGATGACGGTGGCGTCGATTCTTGGTGAGCCGTTCAAGTTGGAAGACATCAGCGTTGTTTTGGCGCTCGAACCGTTGCCCGAGGAGATCCCGTGGTTTCATGACCTGCGCCATGACTGGACCAAGCGTGTTTTGGGCGAACTCATCGAACTTGGTGACGCTTGCGAGATCGTCGATACGGATAGCGACGACCAACGCGTGATCGTGGGTTACGTGGTTCGTGATGCGAATGGCGCTGATCAGATCGCTGCGCGCACGGACGAAAGTTATACGCAGGCGATGCACGGCTGTTACGCGCAGCTGCTCAGTCAGCATAGTGCGACGGACTTGGCTGTGGGACGCCATTTTGAAGCTGCCGGCATGTGGACGGAAGCGATTGAGTTTTACCTTAAACTGGCTGAGACGCGACTCGACGACTTCTTTAACGTCACTTCGCTTCATATCCTGAACAACTGTTTGAATTACGCAGCGCCGCAGTACGGTCCCTCGTTCGTTCTGCTTCAAAAGTTGCTCGCCACGTTGGCCACGCGTTTTGGTCAATATCCGACGGCGGCAGAACACTATAACGCCATGTTGCGTGTGGCGCAGCTCATGCGCGATCCTCTGCGCAGTGTCGAAGCCTTTATTGGACTTTCGTCCGCGTTGCTCGCTCAGGGGCTCTATGACGAGGCGCGCGATATTTTGTTGTTCGGTCTTAAACTCGCTGAACAGACGAATGATAAAAAACTCGTCGCGCGTTGTTATCGTGGTTTGGCTGAAATCGTGTTTCGGACGGGTGCCAAAGGCGCGATCGTCGGGTCGATGCGCTATGTCGAACGCGCGATCGAGATCTATCGCGATATCTCCGATCTGCCTGAACTTGCCAAAACACTCGGACTCAGTGCTGAGATCTACGTGGTGCGTGGTGATCTCAAACGTGCTCAGTCTTCGCTTTCGGAAGCCTACATGGCCTTCAAAACTGAAAAACGCTGGTTCCAGATCCCGCCGATCCTCGCCGTACTGAGCGATATTTGCATTCGTAGAAAGAATTATCGTGAAGCGATCCGACATCTGCGCGAAGGCTTCGATATCGTGCGAAAGACCGATGATATCGCTCAATTGTACCGTTTGATCTGTAAACACATCGAACTCTACATCGCCATAGGTAATCGCGATGTCGTGCGCGAAGACATGGAAAAACTAGATGCGTTGATCGCTGAGCATCCTTACTTGCCCTGGATCGTTGAAACGCGCCTGCTTAAGGCTCAGTTTGACTTCAGTCGCAGTAGTTTTCAAAAGACTACAAAGGCACTTAAAGCCTTTTTTGATGTGGCGACGCAGCTCAAAAATATGTTGTTGATGAGTCGTGCGTATGCCCTCAGTGCCCGTCTTAATGATGAGGTCTATAATCGTCATCTTGGTCAGGTCTCGTTGGAAAAGACCGATAAATTGTTTACATCGGCGACACACTCGCTCGAATCGATCGGTGCCTGGCATGATGCTGCTGACAATCAGCGTCATTATGCGGATTATCTCGACCGCCTCAACCGTTTTGAAGAGGCGCAAAAGTGTCGTGAACGCGCCAATAAAGTCGATCCCTATTGTCAATAATTGACGCTGGAGTATTCGTTATGGCAGAAAAATTTGATCGCAGAGCCCTTTTTAATTGGATCGAGCAGAACGCCGGTCGCCTGCAGAACACTGTCGAAAAAGGCATTACAACGGCGAAAGGCGCGGCTCAAAAGGTTAACGAAAAAATCGATTCCAATCCAAAGACGAAAGCCATAAAGGATAAAGTCGTCGAAGTGGGTGGGAAAAGGATCGAACAGATCAAAGATGTTCGTATCGGCAAGACGCGTATTGGCGATATGCCCAATGCGGCGCAGAAACTCGCGGAACGTCAGCTGTATAAGATGATCAATCGCCTCAAGGAAACGGATCCGAACTTTGAATGGGGCAAATTTATGCCGGAACCTAATCGGCTTCCCGTTTTCGATGCATTTGAAGTGCTAGGATTGCCTTATGGTACGCCTTTCGAGGAGGTCAAAAAGACCTATCGTGCGCTCATGCGTGAGAATCACCCTGACAAACATGCGGGTGACCCCGAAAAAGAAAAACTGGCCACTGAAAAGACTCAGGCTTTGACGGCTGCGTATGAGCTCATTTGTCAGCACTATGGCGTATAGGTTTTGACCTGACTGAATATAGGAAATTAAGTGTATGCCCGGCATTGGCGTTATCAGCAATCGTAATGCGCGTTTGAACCGCCTTAATCCCGAACTGAAAGATCAGCTCGCGTTCGTCATCGGTAGCGATGGTGAAGTCAATTCGACGTCGTCCCTCGATGATGTTTATAAGGCCATAGAACTGTTTCGTCGCATCGACATCGATATTATCGCAATCAGTGGTGGTGATGGCACGGCGCACCGTACCCTTGAGATCATTCTGGATGTCTATGGCAGTCAACGGGTTCCCCCCATTTTGTTGCTGCCGACAGGCACTCAGAACATGGTGCCGCGCTCGTTTGGCATCGACGGATCGGGGCTGGCTAATCTCCTGTTGGCTGTGGCGCGCTATCGTCACAACATTCCAATGCATTGCATTCGTCGAAACATGCTTCGTGTGAATGGCCATGTGTCGTTTATGTTCGGTATTGGCGTCGCCGCACGTTTCATGAAAGCCTACTACGACGCGGGGGATACGACGCCAAAAGGCGCTGCGTCGATGCTCTCAAAGCTCGTTGCCGATGCCGCAGTCGATGGTGAGTTTTCTAAACAGCAGCTCGCTGCGATGGATTGCACACTCGTGATCGATGGTCAAAAAGTCGTCGAACATGCGCCGGTGCACACTTGTTTTGCTTCGTTTGTCGAACGCTTGCCGCTCCACTTTATGCTGTTTCCGAAAGCTGGTTGGGAAGCCGGTAAGTTCGAAGTGGCTTATTCGACGGCGAAACCGATCAAGATCGCAAAATATTTTCCGCAGATCCTTCGCGGTTCAACCGCCGATTTTGCCGATGTGCCGCGTACGCTGGCTCAGTCGCTCACGATCCAGTTAGGAGCGCCCGAACCCTATACGTTAGATGGCGAATTGTATGATCCGATCGATCATTTCGACATTTCTACCGGCCCAGATCTCGATTTCCTTGTGCCTGCACTCCAAGTTTCCGGAGAAGATAAGCATCATCGCTATACAAATGCTGGTCCCTGGGCAATGCGATATTTGCTGTGATCGTTTGATTTGTTTTTTTGGGGGGGGGAAGTCTCCCCCTACGCGGCTATTTCGTATTTCTGTAGAGACGTGTGGACCACGCGTCTCTACAGAAATACGAAATACGCCGCTACCCCTTCGCCTGGCAGGGCCTT
>JAZUKH010000023.1:0-3853 GCA_045643185.1 Myxococcota bacterium
CTTGAACGGCTCAAGAATAGAGGCGTCGGCTTTGAGCGTAAACCAGCGAACGGGAGTGAGGTCGAAGTTGAGGGCGAGTTCTGCGCCGACCTGCGACGACGACTCGACAGGGACGAGCGTGATAAGGTCGTCGTCGGTGTCATCGACCACAAAGAGGTCGTGCGCGATCACATCACGATACATGACGCCCACGCGCGCATTCAACTTGAACCAAGTGCCCACGGCGGCGTCAAATCGGGCACCGGCGCCTGCCTTCAACGTGATCGGCGAAAAGGCGGGGCTCAAACGCGTATCGATCGCCGCCAACTTGGTCGAAGCCACCTCGCCAGCCGCATTCAAACGCTCGACCGTATAAGGCGAAGCGAATTCCTGCCACGCCGGCGCCATGTTGGAGTCAAACGCAAAACGCACGAACGGCCCAAACCAGTCGACCACGCGGTAGGCGTAAAGGAGCTCGAGCTTGAGTTCATCGACCGTCGTAAAAAACGGGCGGTCTTCGATGCGGATCGTGCCGCCAATTTCTGCATTGAGCCGCGCATACACGAAATTCTTCTTGAGCAGCATGCTAAAATACGTATCGATGAAACCGCTCACATCAAAAACATTGCCACTCGCCTTGCCTATGACGTCTTGTGTGCTGTTGAACTTGACGGAACCGCCGATGATCAGGCTCGCATCCCACCATTTATCGGTCGTGATCTCAGTGCCATCGTCGATTTCGCCGCCGCCCAGAATGTCGCCCGTTTCCTCGTCCAAAACGAGCGTCAGGCGCGTCAATTCGCCCGGTTTGAGCTCAAACGTGATGAAATTTTTTCGCGCCTGATAGCCTTCGCCGACCGAAATGAGCATGTATTTGCCGGGCCACAAAAGCCACGTATTCATGCGTTCGCCTTCGTTGACGAGCGCACCGGCGCCGAGGCCGACGTAGGCGCGTTCAGGCAGGCTCACGATCTCGTAGTTACCGCGGATCATGGTGGCATGATCATCCACGACGGTCACTTGCAGCCCCGACCATTCGACCGGAATGATCGTCGTAGACCCTTCAACGACGTGCACGTCAAATTCGAGCGGTTCACCGCCGCTCAGGGAGCCGACCAAAACCGTGTAATCGCCGCCCGGAACATAGGCCACGTTTCCCGTAAACCCTTCCGCGACGGTCTTTTCGCCATCCGACGACTTGACCTTAAACTTGGGCTCGCTGATGCCATCTGTCATCGCCGGAACAAAGATACCGCCGCGCGACAACGTGTTCAACGACCGATCCGATCTGAGCTGCTCTTCGGGCGAGCCGGCCAGCCACGTCGACGAGCCCTGGTGGGGGTCCGACTGAACGTCTGCATCCGGTCTTACCTGACTCGCCGTGATCGTGTTCCAGCGATCGTCAAGCAACGTCGGGGACGGCTCTTCGGCAAAACACACCGATGCAAGCCCCAAAAGCGGCAAAACAGCCAAAAGGCGCATGCTATGAAGGCGTTGTTTGTTCATATTTCCCCAAATCGGTGCAAAATGACGGCAAAGATCGACAATTTCGGGACGGTTCATCCCATTTTTACACGTAAACGCGCGTGTTCAACGCGTCAAACAAACATTTATTCCGGTGTTTGCGCTGGCGCGTGGCTCACGTTTCAGCTAGCGTTTGTTCTTGAGCGTCGCCCGTGGGGCATCATTGACGACCGTTTCAGCCGTCGTGTCAGGCTCATCGATCAAAAGCTCGTCCGCTTCAGGACTATCCAAAAACTCTTCCGAAGCCTTCAGCAGACGATCACGCGTCGTTTTGGCGCGCTTCTGACGCGTTTCAAGTGTGTGATCGAGATCCACAAACGCGCTCTGCAGCTCTGTATCGATGATCTCGCTCATGGCCTTGACGACATAGACTGGCTGATTATCGGCGACGTTGTGCTTCACATCGATGTCACGCGACCAAATGACAGTGCCCTCTTCAAAACTCGACACGGTCATGCGCATCGCCAAATGCGCATACCAATCCTTCGAGGATGCATCCAGCTCCTCGATCGCCGTCACTTCGACGTCCATTTCGTATTCCGGCACGCGGTCTTCGATCGCAAGCGTCACATCGCTAAAGATATTCGTGTATCGAAGGTGTTTTGAAACGATCTCACGCAACATTTTGCGGGGTTTTGACGCCCACAAACGATACCAGTAATACTGAAATTCGTACGGATTTGACCGATACACGATCTCCTGACGGTCGTAGGCATTGGACGTCGTAAAATTATGGATCACGATGGACGCGTCATATTTGGGTTCCGTGTAATGCGCCTGTTCAGCCAACGCATAATCGATGCTGAAATACGTTCGATCGGGCGTTTTGCTCCCAAAACAGCCAGTCGTCGTCAGCATGGCAGCTGCGCAGGCAGCCCCAAAGACAAGTTTTTTGCAGTGTTTTTGAATATTTTTAAGCATGTTCAAACCATGTTTTCTAACATTATATAATGTATAGCAGTATCACATGACGGCAGGATGGTTTTGGCAGGGGGAGTAGAGACGCAAAATTTTGCGTCTCTACTCCCCCTTCGACCGTCGGCGTTTATCGCGGCAACTGTCGTTCCTTCTCGTTACGTCCACTAATAAGGACAGACGGATCATCGACGAGGATCTGGGTCAATTCGTTGATATTTTCGACACTCGTCTCAAGCTCGCTCATGATACGGCGCAGATCGTCGCGCAAACGAAGCACCGTGACCTGACTCGAACTGGCCAACGCGTTGATATTCGAGATCGTAACGCCCAACTCGTCCTTGGATGTGCGTTCTTTGACATTGACCATGACGCCATTCGCCGAATCGATGAGCGTTTCGATGCGACGAACGTTTCGGGCGCTCAACAAGGCTGTGGAGGCGGTCTCGATCGACTTGGCTGCGCCCTGAACATCCGTGAGTGCCTCGTCGGCACGTTTCACGACGCTGCGGGCATCTGCCACCAGGACATTGATGTTTTCCTGGTTTTTGTCGAGCAACGCGTTCATGTTCTTGGTGATGCCTTCGACTTCGTTCAAGACCGAAGAAAGCTTGGTCGCGTTCTCGGTTTTGGTGATCTCAGTCAGGTTGTCGAGCAAATCCTGAAGTTTGTCCGCGATCGTCACGACCTTGGTCGTGATCATGCTCAGATCGGAAGCCGCCGACTGGATCGTGTCACCGGGTTTAAGACGCGGTGAGTTCTTGGTGCCGCCGTGCATCGAAAGCATCTTGGTGCCGGTGATATTCGCCATTTCGGGCACCGCAACGGTGTCGACAGTCACAGGCGTTCCGTGTTCCAGCGTGAGTTCGACGATGACCTGACCAGGATCCTCCGGATCAAGACGAACGTGCTCGATTCGTCCAACGACGATGTCGTTGAAACGAACCTGACTGCCGGCTTCAAGCCCGGATGAGCCACCCTGAAGCACCACGCGATAGGGATCGCGCACCTCCATCAACCCCGTCCCTACGAGGTAAATCAGCGTCACCACGACAATCGCCGTAGAAACGATCAAAAATAAGCCCAGGCGCATTTTCTGGGCACGTGTTGCTGCCATTTTTATCAACCTATCGGGCCTAGCCCGTTATTATTCTATTTTTTGATGTCATGGGACGTTCGACCGCGTGTTTGAACACACCAACTGCCGAACTTCTTCCCACGTCATGCTTGTTTTTTATGCATTTCTTCCCACAACGAAGAAATACCGGCATTTCCAAGACTGGGTGCACGATCAAAGAAGTTTTTAACGAACGGATCGGTCGAACGCAAAGCGTCTTCGAGCGGTCCGTCAAATTTTACGAAGCCCTTGTCGAGCATGACAATGCGGTCGGCAATGCGTTTAATACTGTCGAGGTCGTGGGTGACGACGATGAGC
>JAZUKH010000024.1:0-7679 GCA_045643185.1 Myxococcota bacterium
GATCAATGCCGTCGTCTTCGGGCGTGACTTCGATGATCGTCTGAGCTTCACGGATCGCGTTCAATTCTGATTCTTTGAAGTTGATCGCCTGATGAATCTCTTCGAGCAAGCCATGCTTTTTGTCATAGTCGACGCTGCGAACGTAACCGAGGTCTTTGCGGCCAAAGAAAGCGACGAAATCGTCGTGTTCCTGCTGTTTGCGTTTGCTGATCTTCTCGAGGTCGTTATCGCTTTCAATAATGTAGGGCGTCAACATCAGCAACAAATTCTGTTTCTGGATCGTTGTTTCGGTCGAGCGGAACAAGTAACCGAGAACCGGGATGTCACCGAGCAACGGGACTTTGGAGACTGACTGGGATTCCGAGTCACGGATGAGACCGCCGAGAACGATGGTCTGCTGGTCGGGCACGACGACGACGGTTTTGAGGTTTCTCATACGTGTCGAAGGACCACCGAGGTCGCTGCCACCGGGTTTGACTTCTTCGATCTCTTCTTCAACGTCGAGTCGGACCGTGCCACCTTCGTTGATCTGCGGCTTGATTTTGAGCGTGAGAGCAACGTCGACACGTTCGATCGAGGTGCCATAGCCGTAACCGCCCAACAGACTGCCGAGGGCACTGGACGTGTTATCACCACCCAGTGAATTGAGCAGTGACGAGTAGTTTGAACCCGTGCTGGTAATATAAGGAATACGTTCACCGACGCTGATCTCAGCTTCTTCGTTATCGAGCGTGAGGATGGTCGGCGTTGACAAAACGTTGACGTCCGTGTTGGTCTGTAAGGCCTTGAGAACGGCGCCGATGCTCGGAATGCCGTATTCCGGAATGTTGGGACCAGCGAGTGCGAGCATGAAACCAGGGTTGGAACCGGGGACGAGTGCGGTCGCGATCGGTGACAAGGAAGAGAGCGAGTTGAGCTCGGTTCGACCGGCGTAATAGCCGTCGCCGTGCGAAGTCTCGTAACTGTTGCCCGCGTGGAGCGCAATACCCAAGTCGCGTGTACGTTCCAAGCTGACTTCGAGGATGGCCGCTTCGACGAATACCTGACGACGCGGTTTGTCGAGCTCTTTAATGACGTTTTTGATTGCGAGGAAGTCGCGTGGACTGGCGACCACGATCAAGTCGTTCGTCGCTTCATTCGCCACCACGCTGATATTCTCGCCGGCAAGCGTTCGCTGCGACTGAGGCGGCGTGTTCTGGTTGTTACGACCGCCGGAATTCTGGCTCATGTCATTGATGAGCTGATTGAGGGCGGTGTAGATCTCTTTGGCTTCCGAGTTCTGAAGATGGATGACGTTAATTTTGCCAGAATCCGGGATCTCGACGTCGAGCTTGAGGATGAGTCGTTTCATCTTCTCGTAGCTGCGTTCATTGGCGACGATGATGAGCTTGTTGGTGCGTTCGTCGGCGACGATCTGGCTCACCTTGATCTCTTCAGAACCATTGGCGTCTGCTTTGGCGTTGTTATTGCCGCCAGCACCGCCACGACCGCCTTTGGTGATCTGGAAGACTTGCGTCAGGAGCTTTTCCATATCGGAGACCGACGCGTACTGAACCGGATAGACCCAAAGTTTTTCGCCATCGTTGCTGCCATTATCCATGCGCTTGATGAGGGAGATCATACGATTGACCGAGTTGCCGGTATCGGTGATGATGAGCGTATTGGATGCTGCGTATTCGACGATCTGGCCGTTGGCCGTTTTGAGTTGGTCGAGGACGGGTTTGAGGGTGGCCGTATCGACGTATTCGAGTTCGACGACCTGGGTGACGAGCGCGTCATTGGAAGCGGGCGTGGAACCGTCATAACGAGGCGTCAGTGGTTCTTTGGCTGCAGCACTCAAGTCGAGAATCTTGTAAAATTTGCCGCTCTGAACGACGGTGAGACCGTTCATCTGCAAGGCCGAAAGGAAGGCCTGATAAGCTTCAGATTGGGAAACCGGGTTCGGGCTGATGATGGTGATTTTCTTACCTGCTTTGAGCGAATCGGCAATGATAAAATTACGACCGGTCTGGGCGCTCATCAGCTTGACGACGTCGCTGAGTTCGGCATCGCGGAAGTCGAGGGTGATCTTGAGGTTTTTGGGGGAGGATTTGACGCTGAAATCCTGACCAAAATTCTGCTCAAAGTCGAGGGATTCACCAAAGATGACGCCGTTTTCGACACCAGTCGAAGAACCGGTATTGGTGGGCTGGTCTGAATCAGTGTCGCTGACCGCATTATCTGCGGCATCCACGGGGGCTGTTCGCTTGACGACCGCTGGTTGTGATCGACCGCTGTCGTTGCCGATCGTTCTGGCTTCGTCATCGCCATCCTGTGCGAACGCGGGGGTGCTGAATGCTGTGAAGCCAACGCCCAAAGTGATCGCGGCCATCATCCAGAATGCTTTCAACTTCCTATGCATCGTGTTCATTCTCTTTATCTTATCTTCATGACGGTTTGAAAAACAAACCGGTTAATTGAACGGTAATTTACCGTCTAAAACGCATATCTATTTTAATACTGTCTGCGGATCGGAAACAGTATTGAAGCTATTTCAAATGGAAGGTCAGGGTCTTTTCGGCACCTGCACGGTTGATCTTGATCTTGATATCCTCGCCGGGGCTGAGTGTATCGAACAGGGCCATGGCATTCTGCAGGTTATCGAGCTGTTTGCCATTGACGTCGAGGAGCGTGTCACCCGATTTGATACCGAGCTGGGCGTAGAGCGAATCGCCTTGGACGTTCAACAGACGGAAACCGTTGATACCGCCGCCCTTGTAGACTGGCTGAATCTGCGGAATGGCACCATATTTGGGGTTTTTCAGGACATTTGGGTTTTTGCGGATCTGAGCCAGGGTGTCATGCGGAATTTCGTAGGTATCCGCACCGACTTTTTTGATCTGGTCAGCGCTGATCTCACCCGGAGCGGCAGCTTTTGCCGGTTCAGCCGGTTTGGCTTCTGGTGCGGGTTTGGACTCAGCGACTTTGATCTTTTCGATGACTTTTTTGGCTTCAGCGAGGTCTTCTTCGGTCGTACGCGTGTCGATGTACTCGAGTCGGTCGCCCTGAGTCGTTCGGAGCATGTAAACGCGGTTTCGGACGATGCGCAAAATTTTGGCTTCATTCAGCAACTGGTCGCCTTCGAGCAGGTATTGCATACGAGCGTCGGTGCCTTCGAGCGGCATGAAGAGCGCGACCGAATAGGCGGGATCGCTCGCGACCTGGGTGCCTTTGAGCAACACGCGAAGGTCGGTCAACACTGGGTGTTTGCCGTCAACGGCGATCTCCTGCACTTCTTCGGGGATTTCTTCGACGGTCTCCGTCGGCGTTGACGGCTCTTCGTCGTCTGACTGACCGGCTTTTTGGTTAAAGAGGTTACGGTTGTACATGAGCAGGTCGGAATTGTCGTCATTCGCCTGCTGTTCGCCTGTGGATGCGGGCATTTCACCGATGCCGTAAGGGGTCACCTTGACGAGCTTTTCGGCGACGATATTGCCGACGCCGCGGGCTGCGAGCACCGCTGTCACAATGACGGCTACCGCCATCGCGATATGTACTGCTAATCGTACTTTTGAATCCATGCGTTACTCCGCTGCCTGAATTTGAATCGTTCGTTTTTGGCCTTTGTGCTCGACGACGATGGTGGAACGGCCCTGTCTGCCGGCAACCATGGTCATGAAAGTCAGGGCCATGGGTTCCATATCCGGGATGGTGTCATTGATTGAGATCAGCACGTCGCCAGAGGTCATGCCAAGTTTGGCAAAGAGCGTGTTATCTGGAATTTCGACGAACCTAAACCCGTTGATCTGCCCATCTTTTAGACGCGGCGAGATGCTCAGTGCCACGGCGGCTTCCTGGTAATGGTAAGCTTGGTCGGCAATGGCATCGCGTTTGACCGTATACGTGTCTGCACCAGATTTCCAGATCATGTCGTCTGTGAAGATGTACAGCGGCGAATTTTCGATGCGTTCGTATTTGGAAGGGCGATAGTTCATCGGATATTTCGTCGTCAGGACGCCACCTTTGGAGCCCTGTTCACCGATGTCCTGCGTCGGTAAAAATCCGTCCTCAATGGAGTCCAAAAACATCTGGTCATCGGGAGCGTGTTTTGCCTCCACTTCGAGGCTTGAACCGGCGCGTTTGGGTGTCTCATCCTGAACAGGAAGTGCTTTAGTTGTCTCGGTTTGACCGCCATGTGGCACGGGTTCGTCGACGGCAGACACGACGTCTTCAGCGGGCCATAAAGACCACACCAAAACGCCGATCATAACGACCACAAGTCCCATAAAAATGTAAAAACCGAACGACTTTTTCACAGCACCACCCTGCGCAAAATTGCGCCCAAAAAATCTTTTCTCAATTACAACCATTCATAGCGATAGGCAAGAAATGAGGGTGAGGCTGACTTGCACTAAATGCGCAAATCAGCGTCTTATGCCCATTTGCTTTGACGAAAAGTCTGGTCATTTTATTCCGCAAATCTTTGGCTTTGTGGTGTTGTGGTTGGGCCCTGCCAGGCGAAGGGGTAGCGGCGTATTTTTCCCACGAAGCTGCGCAGCATGCTACGCAGCAACGTGGGGAAAATAGCCGCGTAGGGGGAGACATCCCCCTCACAGATCCTCAAGAACGCGAATGTCAGCAGGCTTCGCGGCGTCCCATGATACGTTGTCGGTCGAGGGTTCGGTAGCCGATGGCTTCCGATAGGTGATGACGTTGGATCGAAGTGGCGCCTTCCATGTCGGCGAGCGTACGGGCGAGTTTGAGGATACGATTGTTGGCGCGCGCGCTCATGCCGAGTTTGTCCATGGCGCGGCGCATCAGGTTGTGGCCGGCTTCATCGAGTTCGCAGTAGCGGCGCAGTTCGGCGATGCCCATTTGTGCATTGCAATGGATATTTGTGCCTGCAAAGCGTTCCAGCTGAATGTTGCGGCATTGCATGACGCGTTCGCGGATCGTTTGGGAGTTTTCGGCCGGGGCGTTGGCGCGGATCTCGTCATACGTGATCTCGCTGATCTCGAGCTGGATGTCGATGCGGTCGAGCAGTGGGCCTGAGATCCTTGACTGGTAACGCAGGATCGCTTCTTCGCTGCAGACACAGGGTTTTCGGCAACTGCCGAGGTTGCCGCACGGGCAGGCGTTCATCGAGGCCACGAGCATGAAGCGCGACGGAAAGACGACGCTCTGAAGGCGGCGTGTGATCGAGACGCTCCCGTCTTCGAGGGGCTGGCGAAGCACTTCCAGCACGTTGCGCCGAAATTCCGGCAATTCATCGAGAAATAGGACGCCATGATGAGCCAAAGAAATCTCGCCCGGCTTGGGTTGGGGCGTACCGCCGCCCACGAGGCCGACGTCGCTGATCGAGTGATGCGGGGCACGGAAGGGACGCGTCTGAATGAGCCCGCGGTCTTTGAGATTGCCGGAAATGCTGTAGATCGACGTCGCTTCAAGCGCCTCTTCAAACGTCAGATCGGGCAGGATCGAGGGCAGGCGTTGGGCGAGCATCGTTTTGCCAGAACCTGGCGGTCCGATGAACAAAAGGTTGTGTCCGCCGCATGCAGCCACTTCAAGCGCGTGTTTGGGCACCACTTGGCCACAAACTTCGCTCATATCTTTGCCGCTGCTGCTTTGCAGAAAGAAGCTGTGTTCGTTCGGCGGCGTGTATTCGGGAAAAGGCCGGTTGTGCGTCAGATATTCGTAGCATTCGCGGAGCGTGCGCGGTGCGTAAATCTTGATGCCTGTGACCAGCGCGGCTTCGGCTGCGTTTTCGGGCGGCACGACCACGCCTTTCAACCCCGCCTTTTTGGCCGCCATTACCAGCGGCAAAATGCCGCGTATTGGACGGATCTCGCCCGTCAATCCCAGTTCTCCAAGGATCATCGTTTCGCTGAAAAATACTGCAGATTGTTGCGGGAACTGGTCATTCGCAAACAAGATCGCCAGCGCGATCGGCAGGTCATACGCCGAACCGTCCTTGCGCACGTCGGCTGGTGCCAGATTCAGCGTGATGACTTCGGTCGGAAAATACAGATCCGACTCCATAAAGGCTGATTTGACGCGGACTTTGGATTCTTTGACGGCGCCTTCGGCCAGACCGACGGTAAAAAAATTGGTCAGGCCGTAGCCGATCTGGACTTCGATCTGGACCGTGAAACCGTCGATGCCACAAAGCGCGCCACTCATCGTTCTTCCAAACATATTTGAACTCCTGGGTATGTCCCGATCGGGGACGTCGGTGAACGAGAGACCTTTGTGCCTCTCGTAAAGAATTCCCATCCAGGCGGTCAAACGTGACATTTTTTTTCAAAAAAATGCATTTGTGTGCGCAAAGGCTTGTGTTTAGTCGACGATCGAACCGTCCTTTGTCTCGAGGACGATGGTCACCGGCCCGTCGTTGATGAGTTCGACGTCCATCATGGCGCCAAAAATGCCGTATTTTACCGGAATGCCGAGGGCTTCGAGGGCTTTTCCGGCATTTTGATACATGCGATCGGCTTCGTCGGGCTTCATGGCTGTGACGAAGGCCGGGCGGTTGCCGTGCCTGCACTGTGCGCAGAGCGTAAATTGGCTGACGAGAAGGATCTCACCGCCCACGTCGAGGATCGAAAGGTTCATTTTGTCTTCGTCGTCGGCAAAAATACGCAGTTTGGCGATCTTGGCGACGAGTGCCTGCATATCTTTGGGCGTATCCGTTTCTCGCACGCCGAGCAGGATCATGTAACCCTTGCCAATGGCTGAGATGAGCTCGTTGTTGACAGTAACACTGGCGCGTTTGACGCGCTGGATCACGGCTTTCATAGGCAAATTCCTTCTTTGAGGGCGCCCGTGGGCGCATTACGGCGCGCGGTTTTAGGGATTTGTGGCGATTTGTCAATCTTTTGCGCGCGCTATGGCTTTGCCATACGCGCGCGCCGGCGGCCTATGGCTTCGCCATACAGCCGCCGTTTTAGCATGGGACGGCGCCCGGCTGGGTGGCACAATCCGTCATGCCAGGCGTTGAAGTCGTTGACAATCTATAATAGTCGGGTTATTTGAACGCGGTTTGTCGGCTCTATTTATTGTTGCATGCACAGACCTGTTTTGAGGCCGACGTTTCTGAGAAACAAAACTGGTTTTGTGGCGTGCCGGTGCGTTTTGCGCCGAAAAACTCGTTGCATGGGTTGATCATGAATTTCCAAGTTGCTTTTTTTGTGGCGCTTGTTTTGCTCGTCGCCGCTATCGTATATGTCATTGTCGTCAAAAAGGAACGCGATAAGTACCTTTTGACCTATGAGCCGGTCAAACACGAACGCGACCTTCTCAAAGAATCGAACGAATCCCTCACCAAGCAGCTTGCCGCCGCCAAAAGTGAGAATATCTCGATGAAGGCGAATCACAAGGCTTCCAAGAAGAGTGCAAAAAATGCTGCAAAATTGGCGGCTAAAGATGCTGAAGCTGGAAAGTCCCCGGAACTGGCTGCCTTGGAATCCAAATTGTCCGAGATCAAAGACAATGTCAGCAAGCTGAAGGACGAGAACTTCCGACTGAAATCCGAAAACAAGGATCTTCGCAAACAGGCGCGTGAACACGAAAATTCTGGCGACGAAGAAGCCAAGACGATCGTTTTGCTTCGCGATGAGCGCGATGATGCCAAAAAAGCGCTTGAAAAAGCTGAGCAGCGCATTGCCGAGCTTGAAAAACAGTCGGCTGAGGCTGCCAAAGAG
>JAZUKH010000025.1:0-5270 GCA_045643185.1 Myxococcota bacterium
GGTTCAGCGCCTACACAGCTATTAAACTGAAATCGTCTCATGAATTTGTCGAAGGCCCTGCCAGGCGAAGGGGTAGCAGCGTATTTCGTATTTCTGTAGAGACGCGTGGTCCACACGTCTCTACAGAAATACGAAATAGCCGCGTAGGGGGAGACTTCCCCCACCTAAAAAAGCGGCCCGGTGAATCGTGTTTGTTATCTTTAGCAATTATCATTATAATAGAGAATTGTGCTTCAGACATTGAGGCCTATCTCGCGCAACAAGGATACAAGAATGCCAGAACTCACCTATTATTCCACCGATGGCAAATGGTGCAATTACACCTTGAAGGGTGGTACGTTGATCGGCCGAGCCCCGGAGACCGACCTTCAACTTTTAGACAGACTCATCAGCAAGAACCACGCACGCATCGATCTGAACGCCGACGGTCAGTATGTCTTGACCGACGTGGGATCACGCAACGGGACGACGGTGAATGGTAAGCTCGTGCAAGGCCCTGTTGTGCTGCAAGCAGGGGACGAAATCGGGATGGGCAACCACTTGCTTCGCTTTGTTGGGGATAAGCGCCAGAATCCCGCCACAAAGCTGTCGCAACGACTGGATGACGAAGACGAATCGGGTGAAAAAACAACGCGCAATGAGCTTCCGACAAGCGGTGAGATGTCGGCCGGGCCGTCGCACTCCATCCGTCAACCGATTTCTGACACGCGTTTTTTGCCTGAAAACAAGATCGAATCGGTCGACGACCTTCGACGCGACTACGAAAAGTTGCGCGTGGCCGCAGAACTCGCCCAGGAAGCCATCGTCGTCTTCGATCTCGACAAGTTGTTGGGCATTATTCTCGACAAGGCATTTCAGATCTTCAACGCAGATCGTGGTGCCATCCTTTTGCGCGACGAAAGGACCAACCAAATGACCGTCCGCGTCGCCATGTCGCGCGACAAAAAGCCCATCGACAATTACAAAATCTCTGAGACGCTCTTCGACGAAGTCATCTCGGAGCAAAGTGCCGTCCTTTCACGAGACGCCTTGCGGGACTGCCGCTTTATCGGGTCACAATCGATCGTGCTCGACAACGTGCGCTCGACCATGTGCGTCCCGCTCATTTATGATGACAAAGTGGAAGGCGTCATCAACCTTGACACCCAACTCATCACGGGCGCTTTTAAAGAAAAGGATCTTCAGATCCTGACTGGATTTGCGAGACAAGCAGCCATGAATATTCAACGAAACCGCATGATCGAAAATGCAAATCGCCAGGCAATCGTTCAGGAAAATTTGAAACGAATTATTCCCGCTCACCTGATCCATGATGTATTGAGCGGTCGAATCAAGCTTGAAAAAAGCGGCACTCGCCGTGTGGCCACGGTATTATTCGCCGATATCCGAGGTTTCACCTCGATGACCGAACAATCTTCTCCAGAAACCATCGTTCATCTCATCAACGATTACTGCGAAAAAATGGTGGAATGCATCTTCAAACACGAAGGCGCTCTGGACAAATTCGTCGGTGACGAAGTCATGGCCGTATGGGGCACCGGTGTGACCTGCGATGACCACGCGCAAAAAGCGATCGAATGCGCCATCGACATGATGACCGCCATTGAAGAGCTCAACGAACAACGCCAGAAACTCAAAGAAAATACCATCCAGATCGGCATTGGCATCGCCACAGGCTTGATGATCGCCGGTTATATGGGATCAACGCAAGCCATGAGCTATACCGTCATCGGCGACACGGTCAACCTGGGCGCCCGACTTTGTGGCGCGGCCCAACCCGGTGAGATCCTGATCAACAAGGATGCATGGTTGGCAGTCCATGAAAAAACACCATGCATCACCCTTCCCCCCATGATGGTCAAAGGAAAACAGGCTCCCATCGACATTTATCGTGTTAAAACAAATCAGGAACCCCTGGAAAGTTCATTCGATGTTTACTGTTCTTCCGTCTTGTCTGCGGTCTCTCTTGCCAAAGAAGATGCGAAAGCGTAAAGTAAAAAAAGGCATTTGTAGCAATTTTTATCTCTGACCATCACCCAAAGGATTATTATGGATTCAAACACCCGTGTCTTTAAATGTGAAGAATCACTTTGGAAACCTTGCAATGAGTTGGCTTCTCGCCTCAACATCACCATGGACGGTCTGATTTGCGAAGCGTTGACATTCTATTATCAGCAGCAGGCTGCTGCTCTTCAAAATGGTTCTTTTTTCCCCGTCAGTCCGGCGAATGCTTGCCTTCCGGCAACCTCTCAGGACATTCTTAAGAGTTCTTACGCCAAATCCCATTTAGGCGGTGGCGGCGCCTCTACATTTAGTAATGGTGCTTCCCAATTGCCTTTTGAGCGTTCTGCTGCGCCAGCCGTGACCTCGCAGCCAAACTTTACGGCACGTGGTCTTCCGAACGTACCAGGTTCGGTCGCGCCCGCGATCCCGAATGTTCCAGGCTCTTCACCGCTCCCTCCGCCCTCCATTCCGCCCTCGCTCCCGAACTCGGCTCAGCGAAGCGCCCCCCCTGCGCCACCGCGTCGTCCGCCTTCGCTCTTCGACGATTCCGATGCGCCCAAACCCAATGGCGCAGCGCTTAACCTCGCCTCGCTCAGTTCACCGCACATGCCGCCTATTGCGCAACCACCAGCGCATATCAGCCGACCTGCAGCGCCGCCAGTCGCGCTGGGACTCGGTGGCGCATCCACAGGCATGCCACCGCTCTACGTCGTTTTCGCCAATCAGCGTTACCTCGTCAGCAAAGATAAATACATCATCGGTCGATCCTCACAGGTCGCTGACCTGGTCATCCGCGACGGAAATATCTCACGTAAACACTGCGCTGTCGTTTATAAAAACGGCTCTTACTACATCACCGACCTTGGCTCCACAAACGGTTTGGAATATCAGGGTCAACAGATCAAAACCAAACGCATCGACGAAGGCGATCAGTTCAATATTTGCGAATTCGTCTTTAAGTTTACGTATCGATAAATCATCGATATCGGTTCGGCCCTCATGGTTACGCCATGAGGGCTTTTTTTGTGCCTCAATCAAACGCGTTTTTTCCACAGGGCTGGGCACAAAAAAAGCGACGCATGCGCCGCTTTTTTAAGGTTGAGAAGATCAACGATCAACGTTTTTCACTTCTGCCACGTTGACATACCCCATAAGGCCGAGGAATCCTGCAAGATCCGTGTCGAACGTCCCCTCATTAAAACGATCTTCAGCCTCGTTATAACTCGGTTTGGTCTTGGCATGCGGATTCTGCAAGGTGATCGTCGACGCATTGATATCGCAATTTTTGATGACTTTGCTCAACGACGCCTGGTTGAGCGATGAACCATCTTTTGCGACCAGTTCCACGTGGCTGACATTGTAGGCGTGACTGGAATAGATAAAGATATTGTTGTAACGCGTAGGATCGTTGGTCACTTTCGACACGACGATACCGACAGACTGTTGGAAGATGTGATAGCCACTCGGTTGGAGAGCCGTAAAAGCCGCGTTATTCTGAAGTTCGATCGAATAAGCATCGATCTCATCACGCTTGGTCTGCTGCCAATCGCCCGAAGTACCTTCGCGCCCCGCCACATCGGCTTCATCATAATAATGATCCGCGCAGTCTTTGATATTGCGAATGGACGTGAGCGCGGCAGCCAATTCTTCGTTCTCGCCGACCTGAGGTTCCAACTCCTGAATGAGCTGCTCCGAATAGTACTGCAGGCGAGTAACAGCTTGCTGTGTGCTGACATAGGCCATCATGTGAATGTCGTTTTTAGCCGTACCATCCTGGGCTTTCGCAAATTTAAGCAGATCGCCAACAAGCGCTTTGTTGGCCTTCAACGGATTCGCATCTTCTTCAGGCATGGCCACCGCATTATTCTCAGCGGATTTCACGTCATTGCCATAGAACAATTCAAGACAAAACGCCGATTGACCGCCATCGATCCCAGCATAACGCTCGTTGCTCTTAATGCTGCCGTCGCCGTACCGGCCATAGTTTTTGGCAAAGACCGCGAAACACTGTTCCATGCAGTGGACCCACATGGCTGCTTCATAGAGTTTCTCGCGAGTCACTTTGACCGTGTTATTCGTAACGTTAGCGCTCCACTTTGATTTTTTGGGATCATACGCAATTCGGAAGTGGCTGCCCTTGGTTGACCAAGCTGAACCACCATCCGTCGAGACCTGACCTAACCCGTAAGACACGGTCACAGGCGTCGGCACATACGATGTGGTTTTAATGATCCCAAAAAGATGAGACTTCTGTTCACGACGATAGAATGTCGTCGTCACCTGATCACCCGAGATCGACATCATGTTTCGAATGACATTTGGATCGTTATTGATGATCTGCAACAGAGCAGCCAGAAAATAGCAGTCGCCGATAGAGCCCTGACGAATATCGTCCTGATAGACGCCACCATCGATAAAGAGGTTATTTTCGATCAGCGAGTTCACAACATTCGGATCTTCGACCGTGCCCTGTATCCTCGTTACGAGATTCGCATTTTCATCGACGTGAACAAGGTCATTAAATGCCGGCGTTTCTTCGCCCTCTTTTTCGACGGGCGCTTCGTTGGCAACGTAATGATCTTGACTATAACCGCTAACCGTGCCCGACCCCATCACCTGGCTGCGGTTATTCGTGGGACGCTGTGTCGTCGAAAGTCTTTCGTTTAACCCCGTTTCACGATTGTAATGATCCGCATAACCGCTCGACACGGTCGGGGCGATCGTCCTATAATCGTAAGTCTTCTCATCAATCGTCTCAGACGACGGCGCCGTCAGGGCACTCCCCATGGCGTCACCGCCGCCACTGGAACTTACCGATGGCTCCTCGGCTTTGGCTTCCAAGGCTTGCGACGCTTTGACCTCTTCACTCATTTTCGATGTCACGTAGCCATTTGAACCACTCATCGTAGCTTCTCCTTATGCTTATGAATTTTCACACACACTATAAGAACAATCTTAATAATTTTAACATAATTGGAATTCACAAACCAAGATTTTCAACGACAAACAGCTATGAATGGGTTGCTATTCAGCCGAGGGTAGGCCCAAATACATAAATCTCAGCCGTAGCGAAGCCGAAGGCAAGCAGGCTGAGAGCGGCGAACGGACGCGATTTGTTCGAAGCCGAAGTGTAGCGTCGTAACGTGGTACGTCGTCGCGTCCGCCGACTCCAAACAAAATTTGCGTTGATTTATCTTAACTGTTCCTGAAGTTGGTACGGCCGTGTGGCTTGTTTGAGCGAAGCGAGTTCCACACGGCCGACAATA
>JAZUKH010000026.1:0-31389 GCA_045643185.1 Myxococcota bacterium
CCCGCTAACGCCTGAATCCGCCCCCAAAAAGAAGAAAAAAGTCGTCGAAGAAGTGCCAGACGAACCTGATCCTACGCCAAAAAAGAAAAAGAAACGTTCAAAACTGGCAGACATCGTCTATACCCATGACAGCGTGACACAAGCGCCAATAGAGCCCGCTTGCGAGAGTCCCTCAGAAGAAGACCCTTGGGCTTTTGCCGCCCAAAATGTCGATCCCAACGACGCCTTAAAAAAAGCGGCCGAGCCTGAAGCCTCGGCGGTTTCTGTCCCAACCGATATTCCTGCAGCTCCCCCCAAAAAAACCCTGCCCCAGGCAAAGACCACCGAAGAACCGCCCGAAATCGGTTATTTCGACTTCGTCAGCATCCAGATCCGTCAGTTTTTTACGATTCCCGCCTGCGTTGAACCCGTGCGTATCGCCCACACAGCAGATTTCTGCGCCGACTTTGCCGATAACGTCGACGAACGGGTCGAGCGTTTTATCGCCGTCCTTTCAAAGCCCGACACGGCCATTCAGTTCAATGCCGAGATCACCCCCGGCTACGAAGAAGAACTCATCAAGGACATGCCTGAACGCGGACTCGTCTTGCATCCCAAACGCAAAAAACGCTGATCGCCGCGCCTAATTGTGTCGAAAATCATAAAAACGCGGCGCGTATTGACCGAGCCGTAGAGACGTGCAGTCCGCACGTCTCCGGCGAGGGAGAAGCGACGCGGGCGCGGCGTATGAAATAGCCGCGCCTAAAATAATAGGCAATCGGGCATTTATGATCCCCACCTGAACTGTACCCTCGTTGGACCAAGGTGAGTGGCGAGGTGTTGCGATTGTTATATTAATGTTATATTGTATAGGGTTACGCTCGTTTTCCATGTTCCTACACATCGTAACATTGAGGGACAGGAGTTTTGCCAACGATCTTCGCTTTGGACAGTATAGTTATGACTAAAAAAATCGCATTGGTGCTTGCAACGGTATTGCTTTCAGGCTGCACGACGCTGGAATGTGGCTGGAGAGCCTTTGACCGTGGGAATTATTCCTCTGCAGAAGAAATCGCCGCTTTAAACATGGCGAAGGATCCAATGAATGCGGACGTCTATCGTTTGACGGCACAGACCCAGCTAGCGCGAGGCAATGCCGACGCAGCCACCAAGGCGGCAGAATTCGCCGTGTCTCTCGACCCAACCTCGGTCAAAGGGGCACGGATCCTTCGAAACACTTACAAGTCCAACGGAGACTGGGCTAGTTACTGCAATGAAGTAGCGAGAAGCCGAAAAGCAGGTGCCTGGGCCGACCTGAAAGCTGACGACACGACGTCGATCCAAACAGCCACGTCTGAATTGCTCAAAACGGGCGCCCCGGAAGCCTGGCCTTGCTATGAAGCCCTCAAAGACATGGGCGAATCCACCGACACGCTCCCCGAACTGACGGCATCTCGTCGGGCTTACGCCGACAAGTTGGCAAAAAAAGGCTTCTTAAAAGACGCCATCGATTTGATGGATACGAGCGAATTTGAAGACGACAACAAACTGACCGCTGCGGAATACGAATATTTTCGGCTTGAACGCCAAAACGCAGCCACGCGTCTGCGTACATACGTCGCCCAAGCCCCAAATGACGAAACACGTTGCCTCAAAGCAGCCCAGGTTGCTCAAAATGCCAACGACTGGTTCCTGGCCGACGAAATTTTGGCCGGCGCCCCCACCCCAAACACGCTTTTGCCACGCGCCTATGCCAAACTTCATACAGGTCACGCTGACGAGGCTCAGGCGTTACTCAACCAATGGTTTGCGGACGATCACGCAGAAGCTGACATTCAGAACACCACCCAGACGCTCATCCGAATGGGCTTTGTCGAACAGGCTGCGATAGCCGCTGAACAGTGGAAAACCGGAACCACCCAGGCACGTTTCAACCTGGCAGACACTTTTGATCAATCGTTCGCAAGCAATCACGCCAAAGCCATCGTTGAGCAAGCCGCTGAACTCGCTCAGGACGATCCACAAACATGTGCCAAAGCAGCCAACTGGTATCAACGTCACCAGGCGGTTCCGGAAGCCGTCCGTTGGAGCGAAAAAGCCATGTCACTCGGCTATGATAACGCCGATTTTACGCTCAACCTGTGCCGGTTATATGCACAAAACCGCGATTTTATGGCACTTCAACGCCAGTCCGACGCTTACATAGCGTCAAATTCCGACAAGGTTCGTGCCCAGTGCGAGATCGCACAAATTTACGCTGACAACAGTGACTTTGACCGGGCATTAAAACTCCTCGAACCAGGAGCCAGCCAGGACCAACTCAATGCGTCGTGTGATGCGCTCTATATCAATTCGCTCTTGTCGACATCCCAGTTAGAAAAGCTCTACCAGCACCTTCTTCCCCGCACGCAAAAAGGTGAACTGTCAAACACGGCCCTCGCACGCCAATTTTCAAACAATCCCGCTGCCAATGCGCAATTCACGGCAGCACTCGAACCTGTGCTCGTCTCCGGTTCACAAACTGAAAAGATCGAAGCCCTGCGCATGACGGCTGAATACGCACACGACCAACTTGAGAATGAGAGCCGTGCCGACGAAGCCTTGACACAGCTCGCGGAACTCTCACCAACGAGCGTCATCTTCGCAGAGATCGTGAATTTCTACAAAACGCGTTCCGCCTATGACAAAGCGAAACGATACGCCCAAATGTGGATCGAACGTTTTCCCAACGACGCAGCGGCCCAACGTGCACTCGGCCGTATCGAACTCTCACAAAACCAGTTCAGCGCCGCAACTCAGGCATATCGCCAGTTCTTTATGCTCAGCAGCGACAAAGTCAGCGCGTTCAGAACCACGAGTGAAGAACTTTCGGCCAATCATCCTGCAGAAGGCTTTGACGCCACGCAAAGGCTGTATGACGAATATTGTCAGTCAAATACGGCAGACCCTGTCATGACAGGCATGTTTGGTGAGATCGCGCTCAATGAAGCTAAAAGAGCTAAAAATCTCGACCCCGTCCGAGCCCGTACGCTCGACGAACTCGGCGAACAAATGCTCGAGAAAGCCATCAATACCTCGCAGGACGCCAATTTGCGCATCCAACTCGGTAACTCACTCGTCACGCGCCATCACAAACACACACTCGCCACAAAAGCCTTTGCGCAGGCGAATCAGGACAAAGCCTATAATGACACGGCACGCCTGAATCACCTCCAAGCCTGTCTGCAAGCCCCAGACAGTCCGTGTTCCGACAAACAAATGTCAAATATCCTCGCTGGATTTTCTGAAAAAGCCAACTGGATTGCCATCATTGACGTGCTACACAACGCCCAACGCATGGACCTCGCACAGCCACACTACCAAGTGGCGCTCGCCTCAAATGACTTCAAAGCACGCTCCGAAGCCCTCAATGAACTCGTCGATCTGGCACTCGAACAGGAAGATATCAAAAGCATTGATACCTACCTCGACACGTTCGAAAAGGCCGCACCAAACAACGCTTCGGCACACACGCAACTCGCCCAGATCCAACTCAAACTCGGACGCTGGGATGAAGTCGTGAAACAACTCACCTGGCTCCAAGCGGTCAGACCGGATGCTCGCGAAAACCTCGATCTAGCCTTCAAACTCTCACGACGCGCGCCAGATAACCCAAATGCCCAGGCGCTTTACCAAAATTTCGTCCGATCTGCCGATGGCGTCTCGCACAGACTTCAATGGCTCGGTGAGATCCACCAGACTTACGGCCTCAAAACCGAGGCCATTCAGGATTACAAACGCGCAGAAGCCGCCTCACCGGTCGAATTGCCCGAAACACAATTGAAGATCCTGTTGCTCGCCATTGAAATGTCAGATGAACAGACCACGCAGGATTATTTGAACAAACTTGAGCTCTCATCCCTTTGGAACCACACGACGCTTCAGAAGATCGCCGACGCCTATGTGAACAACGGAAACATCCTGGAAGCGCAAAAATATATGCGCACCGCCCAACAAATGGCGCCAGAAAGCACGAGTCACAAGTCAATCAAACTCAACATGGCGCTCAATTCCCAAAAAGCGGGTCTGATCATGACCACGATCGACGAAGCGATGCAGCCGACAGCCATCGACGTCATTCAGCCGCTCATCGAACACGGTGCCTATCTCGACGCAATCGAAACGGTCGACAAATACGCCGAAGCGCATGACTTTGCGTCGGCAACTTACGCGTTGATGAAACTCAAACCACAATATACGCTCGTGCGAGGCCCAAATGATTACGACCAAAAACTGGCCGCGTATGCCAAAACCGCAGCGATCTCACTCGACGCCCCCAAATCCTTTGTACCTGATCAAACGACGCCTGAAGCGCTGATCAACCAGGCATTAGCCAACGGCGACGCCCCTGAAGCGTTACGTCGTTTTGCAACCAGCACGTTAAACGCACGCGCTACGGCCGATGCCACGGCTCGCCTAGCTGCGGCCGGTTTCGCCCGTGAAGCGCTCGACATCGCTATACCGCGCCTCGAAAGTCTGACTAAAGACAAAACTCAAAACCCACAAGCATGTGCCAAGCTTGCCATCGTCGTCAAAGCGCTCGCCCCAGAACAGACTCGCTTTGACGAGGTCGCCAAACACCTCGCCGACGACGAACTTGCATTCATCCCAGCCGAGACACTCGCCAAAACAGGACTATTCCTGCCCAAAAGCGCAACCTGGTTGGATGAACACACGCCGATCGCTTACGACGCGCTTCTCAACACGGCTATGATCTACGCGAAAAATCACGCAAACGAAGCCGATGCGATCCATGCCTTCGTCGGTGACGCCATTCAGCACCATGACACGCGCGCCGCGCTCTGGTTAAGCTACAGTCGACACGCCGTCGAAAACGGCTTCCTCAACGAAGCCCTGTCTGCCATCGACCACGCAGCGGCCATCGAACCCGACTCGGCTTACGTCCAGCATCGACGTGCCGCCATCCTCGACCAGATGGCACGATACGACGACGCAGTCAAGGCTCTCGAAAAAGGCGAATCGCTCACGCCAAACGCCACGACCTACTGGCAAGATGCCCTCACCGCCACGCCAAACGCCGCTGCGCGCTTCAAAAACGCCGTGGTCGAGCATCAACGCGCCATCGCACCGAACGCCATCACGACGCTGATGAACGAGCTGGATGCAAAACTCACGGCTGAAAGCTTCGACGAAGCCGCCGAAATCGCTCAAAAACTCTATGACAACAGCGATATGGCACGCGTCCAAAACATCGTTGAACGATTCAACCAGGCAAAACACGTCGAAAAATTGCCAGCCTGCTACACCCAGGATGACAACGCCGCAACGTGGCTCATCAAAGCCTACCAGGCTGTCCAGGATCAACACATCGATCAGGCTGCCGTCAACTTCCACGAAGCCGCAAAACGTTCACTCTGGCCAAACGATGTTTATCAGAAAGCCTTTGAGATCATCGCCACACAAGGCTCAAAAGAAGACCTCGACCAAATCGCCAGACTCGCTGAAACCAATATGACACGCTCGCCTGCCCCGGCACTGCTTAAAGCCGTTGTCTTTGCTTCAAAAAATGACGAACAAGGCACAAAATCGGCTATGGCCCAAGCGATCAGCCTCTCACGGGCGCCCGAAGACACGCTGGCACGCGCGCTCTTCTATGCCAATACGCCCCAGGAAGCTCAACTCCTCATCAAGGCCGTCGACCAGTTCAGCCCAAAACAGGCGGCGATCGCACTCAACGCTGAACTGAAAAACCACGACTTGTCCACGCTGAACGCAAAAAAAGCCAATGACTTGCTCAACATCATGGACTCGCTCGCCAAAACGACGTTCATCCCCGTCACGCATCAGGACAAACTCGCAGAACTCTGCCAGATCGCCGGACAGACCGAGCGACAAAAGCAACTCACCAACGCTGCGGATGCCCTAAAACTCATCGGTGAAACGCATGATTAACCCTCACCTCCGGTGGCTCCAGTTCCTGCTCATTGCCTTCGCGCTCTGCCTGAACACGATGGCTTTGGCAAACGACCCAAAACCCGAAACAGACTCTGGAACGACCGCGCAAAATAATTCGACATCGTCTTCAAAGAAAAAGACCGATACGAATAAGAAAAAATCCAGTTCGAATAAGAAAAAATCAGACGAAGCCAAGGCTTCAGATTCAAACTCCGTCGAACCAAAGGCTTCAGATTCAAAATCAACGAAAAAATCTTCCAACGCATCCCAAAAGTCAGGCAGCAAAAAAAGCTCGACGAATTCGAGCAAAAAATCAACGCATAGCAACACGAAATCGAATAACAACACGAAAAAATCGACGTCCAAGTCATCCAAATCAAGTAAATCCACGAAAAAGAGTTCGAAGACCCAAAAAACTTCCGAAAAACATCATTCTTCGAAAAACAATGAAAAAGCACTCGCCAAAGACAAAGAATACAAGGCGATGCCATTCGAGACCTGGTCGCAGCCCGATCCCCTCGTTTCTGAACTCGGTCTGCCGATGATGGAAGGGTTTGTTCAACCCTGTTCGTACGCCCACTTGATGCGCCAGTTTGACGGCGGCAAAAAGTGCCACCACCGAGGACTGGACATCGGCTCAGTCAGCACAAAAGACTCAGTGAATGGCGGACTTGGCACACCCATTAACGCTGTCACGCGCTCACGCATCACGCTGATCGGCATCACGGGCCAAAACGTCGGTGAATTCGGAAAACTCGACAAACGAAATGGCCAGGCCAAACGCGGCGGACGAAATTACGACCGAAGCATGTATGTACCAGGCTACGGCAAAGTCTATCTCTTCTCACGAAACTATGGACGCTGGCGAAGCGGAACGGTCATCGTCACCAAGGTCCTGGACGGACCGCTCAAAGACTACACGATCCGCTATATGCACATGGCTACGGTAAGACCCGATCTCAAAGTCGGCGATATCGTCGAAGCCGGTGAGCACATCGCAATCATGGGCGCGACCGCCATCCTAGACTCTGCACCACACGTCCACATCGATATGGAAAATCCCGAAGGCGACCGACGCGACCTCGCGCCATACATCGGGCTGCCCGATACAAGCCTAAAATGTGGCGCCAAATATGCCAACAAACCAGACCTTGTGCCCAAAAAAGCAGCTGAACCTTCAAGCCATATCCTGCAACCCACGCTAACCGTCGACGAGGCGAGCGGCGCACAAATGCGAACACTCGAACGACAACCCAGAAATGCCTCGGACGACTTATTATAAAAAAATCTTTCCATGACGACTCAAACAACAAAGCACGTCGAAGAAGATCTTTCGACGCGTCAGGCCAGTGTGCGCGAAGTTTTTCGGCTCGCCTGGCCGATTGCGCTTTCCATGATGACCATCAGCCTGCTCGGGCTGACGGATACTTTCTTTATGGGCCTGCTTGGCCCCATCGAACAGGGCGCCGTCGGTTTTGGCGCGCCGTCCACATTCGCCATCCTCGCCCTATTTTTCGGCACACTTTCAGGCCTCACGACCTTTGTCAGCCAGTATTTTGGCGCAAAACGATACGCCGATATCGGCAAAATGCTCTGGTATACGATCTACATCGCGATCATACTCGGCATTTTTTCAGCCATTTTCATCAATCCACTGCTCTGGAAGCTGCTCGTCGCCATGAACGTCAACGGCGACCTGCTCCAGCCAACGTTCGATTACATGCAGATCCGCTTTTGGGTCACGCCGTACGTCCTAATAAGCTACTCGCTGCTCTCTTTTTTGCGCGGACTCGGTGACATGAAGACAACGGCGATCACATCGATCATCACCGTCATCGCGAACGTCCCACTCACCTACGTTTTTGCCTTCGGCCTGGGCCCCATCCCCGCCTACGGCGTCGTCGGCGCAGCGATCGGCACGGTCATTTCTCAGGCCATCGAGTGCGCGATTTACGCCGTCGTCGTCTTTGGCAAAAAAAATAACGCCCTTTTCAACACGCGAAAACCAGCTGCACCAAGATTGGCGCCCTATAAGGAAATCGTGCGCGTCGCTGTGCCTGTAGGCGTCTGCTGGACCATCGAAAACTGGGGATGGATGATCTACGGTCTCTACATCAGCTCACTCACGACCGCCGAAGCGGCTGCAAACGCCGTCGTCCAGTGCTTCGCAAACCTCGCTTTCATGCCAGGATGCGGCATTTCAATTGCCACAACGACCATCGTTGGTCAGTATTTGGGCGCCAAAAACATCACGTCAGCCGAAAGATCTGCCAACATCGCCATCGTCATGAGCATCATCTGCATGACAACCATCGGCCTGCTCGCCCTGCTCTTCCGATATCCCATCGCGCACCTCTTCTCAAACGACGAAGCCGTCATCAAGATCGCCGCAAACATCTTTATCTTCGCGTTTGTCTACCAGGTTTTCGATGCCATGGGCGTCACGACCAGCGGCGCGCTCCGTGGCGCTGGCGACACACGTTTCCCCATGCTCGTCGGACTCATCGCACTTTGGATCGTCATGGTCCCAGGCATCTACATTCAGGATTATTTCTGGCATTGGGGCGTCTACGGCGCTTGGGGCGTCGCTTCACTCTCCATCATTATCAGCGGTCTCATCTACTTCGCAAGATACAAATGCGGGAAGTGGAAAAACATGGTCATCAATTAACCTTGCGTTTTTGGTCGCCTATCGCTAAAACTTCGCGGCTTTTTTGGGCTTTTTTCGCCCAACCCGGTTTTTTCGGGAACAAATTCCAGAATCTTGCCATTGAATATGTCAACGTCACCAATATGAACATGACGTTCAATTTCAACATCAATTCATAATATGGAGTTCATCATGAAAAAAATTGTTCTTGGCTGCCTCGCCTCCCTCGCACTCTCCTTCGGTTTTTCCTCAAACGCCATGGCTGACATCACCGTCGGCGTCGTCGACATGAAAGCCGCAATGGAACAGACCGAATCCAACGGCGTCCTCAAAAAACTTAAAACCGAAACCGACACAAGACAGAAAAAACTTAAAGAATCCGAAAAGAAAATCCTCGCCTTCAAACAGGAGATCGAAGAAAGCGCTTCCGTCCTCAGCCAGGACAAACTCAAAGAAAAAGCCGCTCAGTATCAGCAGATGATGCTCGATCTTCAGAAAGAAATGCAGACCTACGAACAAGAAATGGTCGAAATGCAGACAAAACTCCTCGGCGATGTTCAGAAAAAAATGATTCAGATCTCCAACGATATCGCCAAAGAAAAGAAACTTGACCTCGTCCTCGAACGCACCGAAGGCGGCGTCATCTACTTCCAGTCCTCTTTCGACATCACCGACGAACTCATCAAACGTTACAAAAAGTAGTTCAACCGAACACGGGCTTTAATGATCGGGTGGGGGAAGCCTCCCCCTACGCGGCTATTTTTTCGTCTTCGCGAAAAAATACGCCGCTACCCCCTCTTCTGGCAGAGCCCAAAACCGGGTTAACCTGTTTTCCCCTGTCTGGACGCTGTTTTCGCGACCAACAGGGGTTTTTTATTAAGCCCCCAGCGCAAACGCGTGTCGAACCTGACCGAACCACACGCCAAAACGATGGTTTTGAGTGAATGACAAGAATCCCATGAAAAAAAGCTTTTTCCTCCTGATTTGTGCCCTACTGGTCTCATCCTGCAACGCGCCTGCTCCCCAGGAAAATCGCCCATCGGGCCTCAAAAACATGGCCACAGAATCGAAGAACGAAACGGTCTTCGACAACCTGGATAACGAGCCAAATGATTCACTCTACCAGGCTCAGACGACCCCACTCGAATTCAAAACCGATGAATTTCACTTCACCGGTGAACTGACTCCCAACGATGTCGACACGTGGTTGATCAAAGCCAAAAATGGCACGATCGTCGACATCACGGTCACCCCCGAAAATTTTGATGTGATCGCTGACGTCGCGCCGTTGCCCGAAGAGTCAGCACGACGCTTCTATGATGAACACACCGTCGACGAAGCCGAAAACATGACAAACGTGCGCCTTACGCCACAGGGTGTCTATCTCACGGTACGCGGTCGAAACGCCCAATCCGTGCCCTACACCGTCACGATCAAACGTCTCATGCCCGCTGGCGACGAGATTCTTGAGCAGGAACCCAATGACCAGGTGACTTCCGCACAACCGATCTGGCTCGAACGCGAACTCACGGCCACACTCAATCCGTCGGATGACGTCGACGTTTACAAGCTCAACCTTAACAAAGCTGGCGTGCTGACCTGCCAGTTCGGTGACACGCCCACTTCGCTCAAGTTGTTGCAGAACAACAAAGTGATCTACCAAGGCGAGTCAAAGCCGGGCGAAGAACTAAAAACGCTGCCTTTTGAAGCCAACGCGGACTTATTTGCCCAGATCGAAGCACTACAACCCGGCAAAGACGCGACGCGCTACACATGTCGACTCATGGCACTTGACGCCATGCCCAACGAGATCGAGCCCAATGACACGCTCGAGACCGCGCAGCGACTCGCTGACATGCCGGAAGACATTGAGTTTTCGTTTGCCGCAGCGACCGATATCGACATTTTCCGCATGGCAACACCGACGGAACCGCTACGCCGCTACACGGCGCGCATTGAGGTCGACCAGCTCGTTACGCCCACACTCAATGTGTTAACCCCAGCCGGCACGCCCATCATCCAAGCGAATGGCGCCACGGCATGCCTGTTTGGCACAGAACCCGGTCAGGACATCCTGCTTCGTGTCGCGCATGCCCCAACGACGCGCAATTACCCAATTCCTTACCACCTCAAAATGAACGCGTTTGACGCCACCGCCGTCGAAATGGAACCCAACAACGCGATGCAAAACGCCAACGAGCTTCTCGTCGGTACGCCCAAGTCCGGGTTTATTTTCCCCGAAAACGACGTTGACATCTACAAAGTCGAGATTCCGGCAACAGACGGCGTTCAGTCAGGTCACCTTGAGATTTCGACCGAGTCTGGTTACATTTCCAAGCTAAGTCTGCGTCTTCAGGACGCCGCCGGTTTTGAGATCTCACGAGCCGACAGTCAACAAGCGTCAAAACCGCTCAACCTGGCTTTTGATGCCCCCGTCGGCACCTATTACGTCGTCGTCACGGGGCAGGGCGACCAGTGTTTGAAACCCTACACGCTGTCTGTGGCGTTCACGCCGACTCCGGGCGAATTATCAGAAACGGGTGAGGCACCCAGCGACGCTGCGCTGGCAGCACTTCAACAGGCGACAGCCGAACAACCCGGTGACGCACCGTCACCCGGCGAACAACCCGGTGCCGCGCCCATCCTCGTTCCAATGGAACAACCCAGTGCCGCACCGTCACCAGCCGAGCAACCCAGTGCCGCACCGTCACCAGCCGAACAACCCAGTGCCGCACCGTCACCAGCCGAACAACCCGGTGCCGCGCAGGCACCAGCCGAACAACCCGGTGCCGCGCAGGCACCAGCCGAGCAACCCAGTGCCGCGCCTGACGACATTCCACTCGATGCCCTGCTAAAAGCCGCCGCCACCGACACGAACAAACCAGCGCAGGCACCAGCCAACGATGATGACGCTTTTTAACTTCTTTATTTTTCCAAAATCCATTTTTGCGGTAGCATATAGACGCACATCCTGTGCAATTTATTTTTGCCCCCATAAAAAAGGAGAGACTTATGCGTATTACAATCGATCGTATCGATGAAAACATTGCTGTTCTTGATGTTGATGGCCAGAGCATCGAATTTCCTGTTGCCGCCCTGCCCGAAGGGGCCAAAGAAGGCGACGTCCTCGCTTTCGTCACTGTCGATGCCTCGCAGATCCTCGCCGATGCCAAAGACCGCATCAGCCGTATGAAAAATATGAGCGGCGGTTCGAACAACGCCTCGTTCGACATCTAAATTACTTCATTAATATTCGGGAGAATCGATACACTTGTTTCGAAAGCGCTGATCAATTTTGTGATTGGCCCCGCCAGGGGAAGGGGTAGCGGCGTATTTTCCATGCAGAGACGGGGGAACACGTCTCTACATGGAAAATAGCCGCGTAGGGGAAGGTAGGACGTCGCTTGGACGTGCCTACCTGCCCCTCCCACAAAATAAAGATCCACGCATAAAACGAAACTTGTTGCGAATTCTCCCACTTTTTTGGCTGCCGTCATGATCAACTCGGCGCCTCACCATGAGTGTCTTATGAGCGAAACTCCCATCAATCCAGCAGATCAGGCCGCGAACGAAGAAATGGCGCGCATTCTCGAAGAACGCCCTGCCATTGAAAAAATGTACGACGAGTTGTTGCAACAACTCCTCAGCTATCACACATCCGCAGACACAGCCCTCATTCGAAGAGCCTTTGAATACGCTTACAACAGCCACCTTCATCAGCGAAGAAAATCAGGGGAACCTTACATCATTCATCCCCTCGGCGTTGCGAAACTTGTGACACAGATCAAACTGGATGAAGCGAGCGTATGCGCAGCCCTTCTTCACGACGTCGTTGAGGACACGGACGCCACCTACCAGGATATCGTCCGCGAATTTGGCGAAGAGATCGCCATGCTTGTCGATGCCCTGACAAAACTTGACAAGCATCAATTCACTTCCAGCGAAGACCGACAGGCTGCAAACTTCTGCAAAATGTTGCTCTCCATGAACAACGACCTGCGCTGTATCCTGATCAAACTCGCGGACCGCGTTCACAATATGCGAACGCTCCAGCACATGCGCCCTGACAAGCAGGCAACCATCGCGCAGGAAACCCTCGATATTTATGCCCCCATCGCCAATCGACTCGGTATCGACTGGATCAAGGTCGAGCTCGAAAATCTTTCGCTCAAATACCTGCACCCTGAGGAATTCGCCGAGATCGAAGCAAAAGTTCAGAACCTCATGAAAGACAAGGCCGATTTCATCGACCGCGTCAAAGGGATCCTCGCAAAATCGCTCGAAAGCGAAGGCATCACCGACTACAAACTTAAAGGCCGAGTCAAACACACCTACTCGATCTATCGAAAACTCAAGCGCAGCAACTCCACGACGTCCTTTGAAAAACTCCACGACGTCATCGCCTTCCGCGTCATCGTGCCAAGCAAGACCGACTGCTATCACGTGCTCGGCATGGTTCACGGCATGTGGACGCTCGTCGAAAATCGTTTCAAAGATTACATCGCTCGTCCAAAGTCCAACAACTACCAGTCGCTTCACACCTCCGTCATTGGCCCGGATAACGAATATTTCGAAGTCCAGATCCGCACCTACGACATGGATCAGGTCGCCGAAGAAGGTATCGCAGCCCACTGGAAATACAAAGAAGGCAAAATTTCTCCGGCAAAAGAGCAGCAAAACTACGACTGGCTCCACAAACTCATGGAGACCCGCGAAGACAACGCCGAAAATCCCGACTCCCAAAACTTGTTGAAAAGCGTCAAACTCGACCTTTTCAGCGACGAGATCTACGCTTTCACCCCCAACGGCGAGATCAAAACGCTGCCACTCGGCTCAACGCCGATCGACTTCGCCTACGCGATCCACTCGGTCGTCGGCGATCACTGCTTCCGCGCAAAAGTCAACGATTGCATGGTACCACTGCGCTACAAACTGCAAACCGGTGACGTCGTCGAAATCGAAACACGCGATCAGCAGCACCCCAACCCCGACTGGCTGCAGATGGTCGCCTCACCGCGCGCAAAATCCAAGATCAACAAGTTCCTCTCGAATGAAGAACGCAAAATGCAAGGCAATATCGGCAAACAACTCGTCGAAAAAGCCTTCCGCAAAGCCAAGATCAATCCCTCGATCCTCGACCGCTTGACGGCAGCCGACCTCGCCAAACTTCTGGCCGGTCTCAAAGCACAAAATCTCGACTCCATGTATGTCGAGATCGGCGCTGAACGCCTCAAAACAGAAAACCTCATTGAGCGTATCCAGCCCTTCCTCGAAACCGCCGAGCCCGAAGAACCTCAAGCGCCCGTCACCACGATCAGCGAAACGTTCTCAAAAGACGAAAAGATCGTCAGCAAAATCACCAAGCGCTCGCAGACAAACGTCCTCGTCGACGGCATCGACAACCTCGTCATCCACTTCGCCAAATGCTGCTCCCCGGTTCCTGGCGAACCCATCGTCGGCTTCGTCACACACGGACGCGGCCTGGCCGTGCACAACGTCAACTGCCCACGCATCCGCGAAATGGAATCCGAACGTCTCGTCACCTGCAACTGGGATCCGACACTCTGCTCGGGCAATAATATCGCCACGCGCCTTGTCAGCATCCACGTCACTGCAAGCGACCGGGTCGGTATTCTCCAGAACGTCCTCAAAGTCATGACCGATATGAACATCAATATCACACAGTCTCACTGCCGAACCCTCCTGGAAACGGATCAGTGCCAACTCACCTTTGAAGTTCAAATCGTCGACCTCACCCAGCTTAACCGACTGCTCATGAGCATCCGAAAAGTCACCGGCGTCGTGCAGGCAATTCGTGCTTCGTCGTAATTTCATTGGACAATCATAACGTTTATGTTAATAATAAAATGTTGCGCTTCTTTTGCGCACCATTAACTTAAATTCATCCCAATAAAGGAGAAAAACAATGGCCGTTAAAATTGATCATGATAAATGCGTTGGTTGTGGTTCCTGCGAAGGCGGTTGCCCTGCAGAAGCCATCAAAGTCAATGACGAAGGCAAAGCCGTGTGCGATGCTGACGCTTGCGTCGGCTGCCTCGCCTGCATTGACAACTGCCCCTGCGGCGCCATCGAAGAAGAATAATTTCTTCCTTGAAGCAAACATAAAAAAGCATCCTTCGGGATGCTTTTTTTGTCTCTCCTATCATTAATAAATACACTTCATTTTTTTGATTAGGGCGCGTGCTATGCGCTTCGCGCATACGCACTGCGGCGCAGGCTATTGGTCTGCGCACAAAACGCCCATGATTTATCGATGACTTTGTCACTTGAGCGCGCAGACCAATACGCCTGACGCGTCCTCAACGCATGTTGTTTTGCCGAGCACCGAATTATGCGCATTCGTGATCTGATCTTACGCGAAAACTATGATGAAACGCTTCACACCAACTTGGTGAAAGCCCTGACAAGCCGTTCTCAGGCCGTCGACGTCGTTGACAACGGCGTACAACACTGGTTTCTTCATACGCTCTACGACGTGTATGTGCCCGAAGGCTTTTGCGCAGCCGGGCGTCAATGGCTCGCACAACTTTATGGCCGATCCCCCAACCCCGTGCTTTCCCTGCCGCAGCTCGCGATCTGCACCGCCTCACGTTTCGCTCTGTTTGACCGCGTCTTTTTGCGAAACGCGTTTGATACCACGGTCGATCTCGGCTCAAACACCATGATCATGCCTGGAAACCGACGTTTTCGACGCTTCGACTTTGCGACGAACCAGGTCTGGGTAACCCCAAAAGTCGGATTTGACGACGCCGGCATTCCCAACGAATGCGCCTTTCGCACACGGCCAGACCTGCCTGACTTCGTGCCGCCCTGTCACCCCGTCGATGAAACAGCCTTCGTTGAACCACTCATTCAGGGCGCGCCACCAATGCGCCTCTACTCACCCGTCGAGCGACTCAGCGCACAGATCGCGGCTAAAAATGCACTCATCAGCCTCCAACAGATCGATCGCCAAACCAGTTCAACGCGTGACTATCTGCAGCGCCTCAACACTGACATAGAGCGCGCCGCAGCTGCCGCACAAAACCACTTTGCCTCGCTCAACCTCGCCTCATTGCCTAAACTCATGAATTGGGCTCGAACACAGTTGTCAACGCTCGATAACCTCATTGTGTGCCGATCACACGGCGATTTTCAGCCATCCAACGTCGTCGTTGCCACCGATCACCAGTTGTTTCTCATTGACTGGGAAGAAACCGCAATTCGTTCAGCAGCCTACGACGCCATGGTCTGGGAACTCAACGCCCGCGCCCCCAAAGGACTTGCCCAACGCCTTCACGCATTCATGCGCGATAACGCACTCTGCCCTAAAACACTGCGTCCCTTAAACATCTCCCGCGCCCAATGCGTCGCCATTTGGCTGCTTGAAGACATCGTTTGGCGCCTCACAGCGGAAGTACGTCCCCCAATTCAAACGATCCCTGCAGGCCTGACCACATTCCTTGCAGAGATCTCGACGTTTGCCGATAGCGTCTGAGCCAGCCCCGAACAGGCTGTGTTCAGGGATACAATCGCCTACATATACTTTCATGTATGTTACGCATTTAAGCGTCCCATCTTGATTTGAGCATCGGCCAAAAGTGCATTTTTTACCCATCTGGCGAGTATTTTTCATTGAACAAACGCCCGCTTGCGTGCATAAAGGCACGTAGCCGATTCTGAATGACTTTTTTCGGGCAACGCGCGAAGCGTTTTAGGAGGTTCCTATGAAATGGTTATGGAGATTCGTTTCGATCGTCTTGCTTTATTTATGCACCACCGGGATTTGCCTCGCGGGCGAACTCGTTGTTGAGATCCTTGACGTTGGCCAAGCTGACGCAATTTTGATCACAGGCGCAGGAAAACGCGTACTCGTAGATGCCGGTGAACAAGCCAAGGATGGCGACATTCTTACCGTCGCTACGCAGCTCAAAAACCGCGGCATAGATCACCTCGATATGGTTTTTGCGACACACCCCCACGCCGACCACATTGGCGGCATGCAGGGCGTACTTGAAACCCAACAGATCAAAGCATACGTCGACAACGGTTTTCCCCACACCTCCACCATGTATGAAAACCTAATGACGGTTGCCGAAGACAAAGTCATGAATCAAGGCATGCGTTACATTGTGGCGCGCAAAGGACAAGTATTCAAACTTGGCGATGAAGCCAGATTCGAGATCTTAGCGCCGGTAGACGACACGGGCATAGCTGGCACACGCTCCGATATCAACGCAAACTCGATCGTCATGAAACTTATTCATGGCGACAACTGCTTTTTGCTAATGGGCGATGCCGAAGCAGAAACAGAAGCACTCGTTGCCGAAGACGCAGCCAATTGCAACGTTCTCAAAGCCTCCCACCATGGCAGCCCCCACAGCTCCACTGCTCCTCTTCTCGACTCAGCAAATCCGCAAGTCGCGTTGCTAAGCTGCGGTCTGGCCAACAAGCATGGTCATCCGGGCGCCAGCACGCTTGACGAATACAACAAACGCGGCATTAAGTATTACCGCACCGACTGGCAGGGCGCCATCAAGGTCGTTTCAAATGGTCAGTCGCTTGAGATCACGACCGAGAAAGACCTCAGCCTGGCTGAACTGCCCTGTATCAACGTCAACACACGTGACATGGCCGATTTCAACACCCTCAAAGGCATAGGCAAGACGACCAGCGACAAGATCGAAGAAGCGCGTATGAACCACCCACAGCCCTTCACCTCGGTCGACGAATTTCTAGAAAACCTGAGCACCGTTTCCGAGGATGCCTCGCACCGACTCAGCAAATTTACCGACTACTTGTCGCTTGACTGCTCGATGAGAGGTCGGAGTGCCGTGGCAACCACCGTCATTACCCCACCCGCAGTCACGCCCGATGGCAAGGTCAATATCAACCTCGCCTCCGAAGCCGAATTGGCTTCAATGCCAGGCATGAGCGGCCCAAAAGCCAAAGCCGTGATCGCATACCGCGAAGCCAATGGCAACTTCAAAAATTGCGGTGAACTCACCAAAGTCAAAGGCATCGGCCAGAAAACGGTCAACAAACTGGTCGGCATCTGCGTCGTTCACTCCATGCCGCCTATGCCAATGCCGGGCGCACATGGTCCGATGCACCGGGGCCCCCACAAAGGACCAGCCGCTGAACACATTCAGCCACCAACCGTTGTGCCCGATCAGGCACCGGCAGAGGCTGCCCAACCGACCGACCAAGGCGACGTCATTAATATTAATGTTGCCGATGTCAATCAACTCACCCACCTCCCCACGGTCGGCGCCAAAAAGGCTCAAGACATCATCGATTATCGAAACACCAATGGCCCATTCACCTCGTGCATGGACCTTGCGAAGATCCGCGGCTTTGGACAGAAATCTCTCGAAAAACTTCTACCTAAATGCTCGGTTAAGTAAGGACTAAAAACGCTGACAATAAATACAGATTACAGACGCAGAAACGATATCTCGTTTCTGCTACAAATCATGTTACAAATCTTTATTCCCAAATTTAATCATTTTATGTCATAATAAAGACACGGCATAAGACTTGCTTAAATTCCCGCACCAGGACAGGCCTCGCGCCTCAATGAAGCTTAGGCAAAGGAGCAATTATGAGAAACGCAAACGCCATTAAGGCTATATATTCCGTTTTAATCGCTTTCATGACAATGTTCTGTTTGTCAACGTCGTTCGTCGACGACGCCAGCGCCAAACCTAAACAGGAAAACGCCCAAGACAAAGAGTATAACAAACTCGTCAAAGCAGGCGCTGCTGCCTACAACGATGGCGACTATGAAAACGCGTTGTTGAACTTCAATGGCGCCTATGCCATCAAACCTGAAGCCTCATTGCTCTACAATATTGGTCGCGTTTGTGAAGACTACGCAAACTATCCCTGCGCGATTGAAAACTATCAAAAGTTCCTGATGTCACCGGGGTCCGATCCGGATGCGCGTGAAGATGCGAAAGACCGCATTCGTTCGTGTCAGGAAACCCTTCAACTGGCTGGTGGTAGCATTCCCGCGCCAGTGGCTGTCGCCCCGGTTGGCTTCGCAGCTCCGGCTGCAGCCCCTGTCGCTGCCGCTCATGTCGGCAACTGCGTTGACGTGAACAAAGCTGGACTTGCCGAATTGACGAGCCTCAACGGCGTTGGCAAAGTCACCGCTCAAAACATCATCGATTACAGAAATGCAAATGGTGGCATTAAATCATTGAACGACCTGCTCAACGTCAAAAAGATCGGTGACAAAACACTCGCCAAGTTTGGACCTCAAGTTTGCCCGATCGGCGTTGCCACTGCACCAGCCGCACAACCGGCCGCTGCCCCCGCAGCTCAGCCCACGGTCAAACCGGCTGATAACCCCGTAAAAGGGAACGCTCCGAAGGCAGTCGCCAACAAGGCGCCTCAAAAGTCCCCCAAAAAAGCCGCCAATAACGCCATCGATATTTAAACCAAAATCTTAGCGCTGGCATAGCGCATGAAGAACAAAAAAAACCGCCGTTTTCGGCGGTTTTTTTATTCTTGCTTTCTTCACGCGTCGAAAACTCGACGCGCAAACGCACTATTTCCAGGTCTCAGTGCTGTTAAAGGAGATATCGAGGATCTCAAAGGTACGTTGACCTTTTGGAACTTTGACGATGGCTTCATCGCCAACCGTTTTACCCACCAGGGCACGCGCAATGGGGCTCACAATCGAAATACGGCCCTGCGAAAGATCTGATTCGTTCTCACCCACGAGCGTATACGTGATCTCATCTTCCGTGTCTTCGTCAAGAAGCTGAACCGTTGCGCCAAAGATCACCGTGTTACCCGAAAGCGTCGCAGGGTCGATGACCTCTGCCAAAGCGATGAGCGCTTCCACCTCTTTTTCACGGCCATAAATGAATCCCTGCTGTTCTTTGGCGTACTTATATTCCGCATTTTCGCTAAGATCGCCATGAGCACGCGCCTCTTCAATGGCAGCCACGTTCGCCGGTTTCTGCACTTCACGAATGTTTTTGAGTTCTTCTTTCAGTTTTTTGTAACCCCACGGGGTCATCGGACGACGTTCCATTGTGATTTCCTATCGCTCCTTAATGAAACAAAACCGCCGATGGGTAAAACGCATCGGCGGCTGAAAATTCATACAAAAAAAAGCGCGTCTTCAAAACGCGCAACACTTACTTTTTAACCCTATTCTCACATAATGACAAGAAAAACAAACTCATAGCCATTCCGAACACACACAAATTCAAAAAACTTCAAAAAATCGGTCACATTTTGAAAGTGCCTGGCAATATATTAGGGTGAAAAAGATGAGGTGCTGGCTTTGAACGCCGTTCAAATGCTCGCCTTCGACACCATAAATCCATTTTGTTTTCAGCAAAAGTCGCTAAACTCGACTTCCCCTGCTTTCGCACATTACGAGGAAATTATGCCCCAAACGGTCTCAACGACGCCCTCAAACTGGTCCATACCGAATTCAGTCAACCATGCCACCTGGACATACCTAGCACCAGATCAAGACGTGGCTCAAAACATCGGCGATCAGAACCACGTCTCGCGTTCTCTGGCCGAGTGCCTGGCCAGACTTGGACTTACGCCTGGCGAAGAAGTCGCACATTTTTTGAACACGAACTGGACACACTGCTTCGATCCACAAAGTGGCTTCATGCATGATCCATTTTTGATGAAAGACATGCAGAAAGCCGTTGATCGACTAAAACGTGCGTTGCAAAGTGGTGAACGTATCCGCGTCGTAACCGACTACGACGTCGATGGCACGACGAGTTCCCTGATCTTACAGGCCACGCTGAACCTCGTCGGCCATGCAGAACTGACCTATCACATTCCAGACCGGCGCGTCGAAGGCTATGGACTGACGACGATCGCCGTACAAAAGGCCATTGATGACCAAATCTCACTCATCGTTACAGCCGATATTGGTGTGCGCGACGTCGTGTCGATCCGTCTGGCCAAACAGCACAATATCGACGTCATCGTATTTGACCATCATCTGCCCAAAGGCGGTGAAGTGCCTGAAGACGCTTATGCGGTCGTATGCCCGCCTCAAAAGGGATGCCCATATCCCAACAAGTCATTGGCCGCTTGTGGCATTTCGTTCAAACTGGCGCAAGCCATGCTCAAAGACCATCCCAAACGAGACCTGATCCTGAGAAGCATGACAAAATTGGCCGCACTTGGTACGGTCGCGGACGTCGTATCGCTGCGCGAACTTGAGAATCGTGCCATCGTCGCAAGCGGTTTGAGTGCCCTTAACAACGACCACCTGTCTCCCGGACTTGAGGCGCTCATTCGCGTCTCAGAAATTGGCGCAGACGAGATCAAAAGCGACACGATCGGTTACCGCATCGGGCCACGCATCAACGCGGCGGGACGACTGTCTCAAGCAACGCTCATCATTGAACTGATGCAGGCCAAAAACTCAGTTCAGGCCATGAACCTGGCACTCAAACTCGACGCGTTGAACACGATGCGTAAAGACATTCAGGAAAACATGGTGCGCACAGCCCTCGACGAAGCACAAAACATCGATGCGCCCTTTCTTTTCATCGTCAACGATGAAGACACCATGTGGAACAGCGGCGTAAACGGCATTGTCGCCGGTCGCATTCGAGAAACGCTACACCGCCCCACAGCCATTGCCACACGAACTGGCCAGACCATCACAGGCAGCATTCGTTCAACCCCGGGGGTCCACGCAGTTCAGGCGCTCGAAAGTGTCTCTCCCTTCCTCATCAAGTACGGCGGTCATGCTGCGGCTGCTGGCTTCAGCCTGGATGCCCAGTATCTCGACCAGGTAAAAGCCGGACTATCTCGATCTGTCATTGAACAACTCGGAAAGCCCTACGAAACGCCAAATTTCGACGTGCATCTTATGGCAGACCCAGCCGATGACCTCATGGCGCTTTTTGACGCACTGGAAAGCCTGGAACCTTGCGGAACGGCAAATACCCAGCCCGTCATCTGCTTCAAAAATGTGAGGATGCAAAACCTGCGTATCCTCAAAGACATCCACTTCACGGCCGACCTGGTCTGTCCAAACAATGACATGCGCCTCGTCTGGTGGAATGCACCAGACGAACTCATTCAAAAAGCCGCCGCTTATAAAAACAACGAACTCACGCAAAGCCACTTCGACCTGATCGGAACGCTGAAGAAAGATTCATGGCGAGGCGTGGAGCGCTTAACCTTACAACTTCTTGATATGCGGACAAGCGAGGGCTAATTTTCAAAATTTCTCCTGCCGACCCCGTCCAAATGTGCTAAAAGCGCCCCCCGTCTGCAACGGTCATGTAGGCAACATACCCACATCCACATTGTTAGCCGTTGCGAAATTCGACCCCGCGGCTCCACACCGCTTCAAGTCAAAGGCCAATGAACCATGTCAGACATTCAAACAGCGCTCGATGAGCTCAAAACGATGGCGCGACGCACACGCGTCTTTTTGAGCATGCCTTATGTGCCAGGCGTCACGCCAAACTGCCTGGACCACGCGAAAAACCACAATCTACCTGAGGAAATGGCGAACGGCATCGAACGCCGTGAAGGCATTTTTTCGATGAATGAAGCCGGGCTTTCACCGGTGGATCACGGCAACCTATATGGTGATGCCGTGTATGAAGGGATCAAGATCGTCAATGCCCGCGTTGTGTTGCTCAAAGAACATCTCGAACGTTGGTTCAACTCGGCAAACGAGATCGGCTTGCGTTTTCCTTACACACGTCGTGAACTCGTCAGAATTATTTTAGAGATTTCGAAACAATCCCTCGGGGAACACGAAACGACGGGCTATCTTCGTCCGGTACTGACACGTGGTCTGGGGAATTTGGGCGTACACTACAACAAGTGCATTGGCCCGTCGCTTTATATCATCGCCTCATGTGTTTCGTTCTACCCTGCCCAACTTTATCAACAAGGGCTGGCGATCGCAATTGCCCGCAAGATGCGTCGCAATGACCCGGCACACCTCAACCCGAACACCAAGACCAACAACTATTTGAACAACATTCTGGCCCTTCGGGAAACAGAGCCGCGTGGTGTCCTCGAAACCATGATGCTGACCAACGAGGGTTATGTGGCCGAAGCCACAGGCGACAACCTGTTTGTGGCCCAAATGATCGATGGCGAACCCACACTGAGCTACCCGGCAGCCAAGTATGCGCTCGTCGGCCTGACGCGCAACACGATCATTCAGGTGGCACGCGAACTCGGTTTCAAAACGATCGAACGTGACGACATGCTGCCCACAGACTTCATCGGTCCAAACCGCGAAGTGTTTTTGACGGGCACAGCAGCCGGTCTCATGCCGATTCAGTCGGTCGACGGCCTGCTTACCGCAGATGCTCAACATCGTCCACTCACGCAACGCTTGCAGAGCGCCGTCGAACGTCGAATGGCTGAAGATCCAGACATCGCGATCTCGGTTGATGCCTCCGATGAGGAGATCGACCAATACCTCGCCAAGCCCTTCGCAGTCGACCTCAACGTCAACTAGCCTTGACATTCTGAATGCGGTCAAAATTACGCATTTCATGACTATATAACGACTTTCGACTCATATCAGCGAGGTTTTCTCAATACAGTGACCTCGACAAATGGTCTCAAACGTGGTAGAAAATAAACACGTTTGACAAAACCGACCGACCGCTCAAAACCCGATCCCCGGGCTTACGGTGGTTTGTTGTCTCTCGCACCCTGTTTCTTATCAACGACCTAACCCAATCTGAGAAAATGAACTTTACACGCATCTTCACAACCGATCTTCGTACGCCTTATGATGGTATTGAATTTGAGACCCGCACGAGCCTGCTCCGCAATATGGATGGATCGACGGGTTCGACCGCGATCTCGATCAAAGTGCCTTCCACCTGGTCATCCGTAGCATCCGATATTCTCGCACAAAAATACGTCCGCAAGGCCGATGTTCCTGCCGCCACCAAACGAGTCCCCGAAGACGGCATCGAACCCTGGTTGTGGAGAAGCGTCCCCGATGAAGATGTCCTGAACACGATGGACGAGTCTCAACGCTTCGGCATCGAAAACGACTCACGACAGATCTTTCACCGCATCGCCGGATGCTGGGCTTATTGGGGCGTCAAATCCGGCACGCTGACGGACGAACAGGCTCACATTTTCTACGACGAAATGGTCTACCTGCTTGCCCACCAGATGGCGGCCCCCAACTCGCCGCAGTGGTTCAACACAGGTCTGAACTGGGCCTACGGCATTTCGCGTCCACAACGTGGTCATTTCCGCGTCAATCCAGAAACGAAGCAGTGTGAAGAAGTCTGGGATCCCTATGTCTATCCCCAGGCTCACGCCTGTTTTATTCAGTCGGTCGAAGACGACCTTTGTGGCAAAGACGGCATCATGGATCTTTGGACCAAAGAAGCACGCCTGTTCAAATTTGGTTCAGGAACTGGTTCCAACTACTCCAAACTCCGTGGCCTCGACGAACCCCTTTCGTGCGGCGGCAAATCCAGTGGGCTTTTGAGCTTTTTACAGATCGGTGATGCGGCGGCTGGTGCGATCAAATCGGGCGGAACCACGCGTCGTGCTGCCAAAATGGTGTGCCTCGATGTCGATCACCCCGATATCGAATCCTTCATCAACTGGAAGCGCACTGAGGAAGAAAAAGTTGCGGCGCTCGTCGCAGGCTCCAAATGCACGCGACACTTCATCGGACAGATGAAAAAAGATGTCGAGAATGCCCGTCAGCTGATGGGCGATGACGCAACGGATCCACATACCAACAAAGATCTGCGCCGTACTCTGCGCGACGCGGTCGCTGCCGGTATTCCTGAATCCATGCTTTATCGCACTTTGCTTGCCCTGAAAAACGGCACAGAGCAACCGGAACTCGTTCAGTTTGAAGCCAAATTCGATGGCAATGCCTACCAGAGCGTTTCGGGGCAAAACGCCAACAACTCTGTTCGTCTGAACGCCAAATTTATGAAAGCGCTCGACATGGACGGCATTTGGTCGCTCACACGTCGCACTGACGGCAGCGTCACACGCACGATCAAAGCGCGTGATCTATGGAACGAGATCGCTTACAACGCCTGGGCTTGCGCAGACCCTGGGCTTCAGTTTGACACGACGATCAACGATTGGCATACATGCCCGAAATCAGGTCCGATCAACGCTAGCAATCCTTGCTCCGAGTTCATGTTCCTCGATGACTCGGCCTGTAACCTCGCCTCGATCAACCTGGTCAAATTCCTCAACCAAGATGGCACTTTTGATATTGAACGCTACGAAGCTGCCGTGCGTCTCTTCACGGTTGCGCTCGACATCACCGTCACGATGGCACAGTATCCGAGTGAAAAGATCGCAACCCAGAGTTTTGACTTCCGACCACTCGGCCTCGGTTTTGCCAACCTCGGCTCGCTCATGATGCGCTCCGGCATGCCTTACGACTCCGACCAGGCCCGTGCCCTGGCAGCAGTCATCTCAGCCATCACCACGGCTGTCGCTTACGAAACAAGCGCACAACTCGCCAACAAACTTGGTACCTTCGAAAAATATGAACTCAACGCCGCCGACATGCTGCGCATCATTCGCAACCACAGACATGCGGCCTACCTTGCCAAACCCGTTGACTATGAACAACTGACGGTCACGCCGGCACTGCCCCCCGAAGCAGCCTTCAACGCCGACCTGCTCAAACGTGCTCAAAAACGCTGGGACGAAGCCCTCGCTGCCGGCCAGAAATTCGGTTTCCGCAACGCACAGGTGACCTGCGTCGCCCCCACGGGCACCATCGGTTTGCTCATGGACTGCGACACGACCGGCGTCGAACCGGATTTCGCCCTCGTCAAATTCAAAAAACTCGTGGGCGGCGGCTATTTCCGTATCATCAACACCTCTATTCCTGAAGCGCTTTCGCTTAAGGGTTACACGGCTGAACAAATTGATGACATCGGCAAGTATATTCTGGGACATGGTTCGATCGAAGGCGCCCCAGGCGTCAACCCAGAAGCTCTGCGTATGCTCGGGTTCGACACTGCGGCCATCGAAGCCATCAATAATGCGGTCAAGTCGGCTTTCGACATCCACTTTGCCGTTACGCCAAACACCGTTGGTCTCGACTTCTGTCGCGCACGACTCAAAGTGCCCGAGGAATATCTGAACGACCCAACGTTCGACCTGTTAGGCTTCCTGGGCTTCACACAAAAACAGATCATGCAGGCCAATCTGTATGCCTTCGGCACCATGACGATCGAAGGTGCGCCGCACCTCAAAGCGGAAGATCTGTCGATTTTTGACTGTGCCAATCGCTGCGGCGAGCTTGGAACACGTTTCATCCCTGCAACGGCACACGTCACCATGATGGCGGCCATTCAGCCGTTCATTTCCGGCGCGATCTCAAAAACGATCAACTTCCCGGGCGATGCGACCGTCCAAGATATCGAACGCGTTCACCGTCTCTCCTACAAGCTCGGTCTCAAAGCCATTGCCATTTACCGCGACGGCTCCAAGCTCTCTCAGCCGCTCAGCTCGACCAAACTTTTCGACTTCGATGCACTCGCCAAAGAAGAGGACGAAATAAACACGAAGCCGATCAACTCCACGGCAAGCGATGTGCCGCACGCGGCACGCAGAAAACTACCTTCAAGAAGATCCGGTTATACGCAGAAAGCCTCTATCAATCAGAACAACATTTATTTGAGAACGGGTGAATATGCTGACGGATCGTTGGGCGAAATATTTATTGATATGCACAAAGAAGGCGCTGCTTTCCGAAGCTTGATGAACTGCTTCGCCATTGCAGTCAGTCTCGGCCTGCAGCACGGTGTTCCGCTTGAAGAATACGTCGACGCCTTCGTCTTTACGCGTTTTGAACCCTCTGGCCCTGTTTCTGGTCACGGTACGATCAAATTCGCTACGTCGATCATCGACTACATTTTCCGTGAACTCGGCATCACCTACCTTGGCAAGACCGAGCTCGTCCACGTCAACCCTGAGGATCTGCCACAAACACCGGAAGACGCCGAAAACGAATTCGCCGTACCATACCTGCCTGGTAACGAAGGACGACGAACCCCGCATCACCACAGTAATTCCAATACCCCCAGCTCGCCGATCTCAAGCGAACACGTCGCGGTTTCGCACACGTCCCAAACGGCCCCTGTGCCAAGCAGCCTCCATCGCGATTCTCGACAGATCGCGCGACTCAAAGGCTATGAAGGCGACCCCTGCCCCGAATGTGGGAACTTCACCATGCTCCGCAACGGCACTTGTCTCAAGTGCGATTCCTGCGGTGCCACGTCCGGTTGCTCCTAGATCTCCGCTGTCACAACAAAAGGAATAACGCTTTATGCGCAAATACACCCAATGGCTCAGTGCCCTCACCCTGTCGATCCTTTTAAACGCCTGCTCTGGCGCGCAACCAACCGTCAATAGTGCGACCGATATGAATACATCTGTAGAATATGCCCTGGCAGCACACCCTGACAACAAACCGGGTGAAGAAGTCACCGAACTTTGGGGAGAAAAAATTCCCGATCCCTACCGATGGCTAGAAAATATCAATGATCCCGCAGTTCAGGAATGGGCAAAAGCGCAGGACAAGCGAGCCCGCGACTTCATTGCACAACTCCCTGGACGAGACGCTTTCCATAAACGCCTCGAACAATTGTTATATGTGCCAAATATCACAACGCCGGATGTCAACGGCGGTGCCATGTTCTACTACGCCCGTGAAGCCAAGGCCGAAAAAAGCGTCTTTTACGTGCGCGGTGTGGACGAAAGCGCTGAACAGGCTCGCGTGTTGATCGACCCCAACAAGCTGTCTGAGGATGGATCCATCTCACTCAGGGACACCTTTCCGTCGCCCGACGGCAAACTCGTCGCTTACACGCTCAACCAGAACAATGCTGACACGGCGGTTCTGCACATCCTCGATGTCGAAACAGGCAAAGATCTCGGTGACATCATCGAAGGCGCGCGCTATGCCGAACCGCAATGGCTAAACGACCATTCGGGCTTTTATTACACATATTTTCCGACCGATCCGAGCATTCCTACCCATCAACGCCCGGGCATGACCGACATTCGCTTTCACAAAGTCGGCACCTCAGAGGCCGATGATCAGATCCTGATCCCCGCGCTCAACGACCCGACCAAATTCCACGACGTGTCCATCAGCCGCGACAATCACTGGCTCACCTACTTCGTGCGCGACGGCTGGAACGGCAACTCGCTCAAACTCAAACGCCTCAACGATACGGACTGGGTCGCACTCGACAACAAACCAAACTTCATCTACGCGTCGACCATCGAAAATGACACGATGTTCATGCTTACAAACGAGGATGCACCTAAGTATAAGATCGTCAAGATCGACCTCTCACGACCCAATGTCGACCTTTCACGCGACGCATGGAAGACCATACTGCCTGAAAGTCAGGATCGCGTCATCGAAGACTTCGTCGTCCTCAAAGACAAACTTATCGTCAAAACCATCAAAGACGTCGTCAACGTGCTTGACGTCTATGATCTGGAGGGTAATCACATCAAAAGCCTGACGATCGACGATAAGGGCACGATCGGTTACCTGATCAAAAGCAGCGACGACAGCAGCGTCTATTTTGCCTTTACTTCATTTAAAACGCCCAAAGAAATCTATCGCATCGACGCACAAACGCTCGACATGACCGTCTGGGATCAGGTCGAAACGACGATCGATAAAGACAACACCGTCGTTGACCAGATCTTCGCAACCAGCAAAGATGGCACACAGGTGCCCATGTTCGTCATTCGTGGCAAAGATACACCACTCGACGGTTCAGCCAAAACGATCGTCTATGGATACGGCGGTTTTAACGTCTCCATTACGCCCTTCTACCAAGCTGCAATTTATGCTTGGCTAGAAGAAGGCGGCATCTTTGTTTATTCGAACCTGCGTGGCGGCAACGAATACGGCGAAGCCTGGCACAACGCGGGCATGCGAGAAAACAAGCAAAACGTGTTCGATGACTATTTCGCGGTCGCTGAAACGCTGATCGAGCGCAAATACACATCGCGCGAACACATTGCTGCATACGGCGGCTCAAACGGCGGCCTGCTCACCGGTGCCGCGATGACCCAGCGCCCCGACCTGTACGGCGCGATCATCTGCGCCGTACCGCTTCTCGATATGCTGCGCTATCACATGTTTGGATCTGGCAGCACATGGATCAGTGAATACATGTCGGTCGACGATTCGGTCGAAGCCTTCAACGTCATTCGCGCCTACACACCTTACTCAAATGTCAAACCCGGAACGGCTTATCCGTCCATACTCTTTTTGGGCGCTGACTCAGACGACCGCGTCGATCCAATGCACATTCGTAAGATGACCGCCGCCATTCAGGATGCAACCAGCAGTGACAACCCCGTCATTTTGCGAATCGAAAAAAATGCCGGTCACGGGGGAGCAGACCTCACGGGCGCCAAAATAGCCGAGTGGAGCGACATTTTTGCGTTCCTCAAAACCGTCTTGAAGTAAAATAACGATTTAACATGCCGTGCGTGAATGCCTCGTTGCTCCCATGAGAGCCACAGGTTCTTCTCGCACGGCTTTTTTTTACCGCCTCATCTCAAAAAACGCGTAAGGAGCCACGCGTTACACGCGTTAAATATAGCGCAGCCCCTCAGCCAATAAGGCGGTCAGACTTTTTCCCACTTCCGAATGACATTTTTGACGTTTTCGTCTTTCACCAGGTCTTCGGCAATGAGACCACTGGGCATAGCGATGTTCTTATCGGCACCCAGCTCGAGCAGAGCCCGTGCGGTTTCGACGTTGGGGGCGAGCATCAGAGCTGTGCGCCCGATCTTGTTTTTGGCATTCACATCGACACCAGCCTCGACGAGTGCCTCCACAACAGCCCGACACGTTGCGTACATGAGTGGCGTATTGCCTTCGTGATCGCACTGCGACAGATCAGCTCCAACCATGACTAGCCGGCGGATCAACGAGGCATCACGTGCAAACATAAGCGCCGTCTTGCCACGATTATTTTGTGCATTGACCTCAGCCTTGGCACGGATCAACGCCTCAACGCGTTCCAAACGCGTTTCGCGGTCCAACCAGTCATCCGACATATCGAGGAGCGCCATGAGTGTCGTGCGCGACTCGCCCGACTCATCGGTCCAAACGGCATTCACATCGACCCCCGCGTCGATCGCGCGAACAAACACATCACGAGACGCCACGGCCGGCGTCATCAACACGGTTCGGCCAGCATTGTTGGACACGTTCAACTTGGCGCCTGCTTCGACCAGAAGTTCAGCCGAACGCGCTTCGACCACACTCAAAATTGGCTCGTTACCAGCCAAGTCCTCGTGGTTGACATCGGCACCAGCATGGATCAGCAAATACGTCTTTATGGCATTCGACGCCAGTTGCAGTGCCGTACAACCATTTTTGTCAACGTCGTCGATCATGATCTCGTGTTTGAGCAACAAATCGGTCATTTGCGGCGTCGCATGCATCAATACGGTCTTGCCATCATCATCCTTGGCATGCAGATCAGCCCCAGCTTCGATCAGGCGTTCGACGAGCGACGTGTCATCGCCGTCGAGCCGCATGAGCAACGTCTGTCCGTGAGCATCGCGTACATTCACATCGGCTCCGGCGGCAATAAGCTGCAGCTTCTCAGGCTTTTTAAGCTTGAACAGTGCTGGCTCACCCGCTGCGTCTTTGGCATTCACATCCGCACCGAACTTGATCAAGTGCTCAATCAGATCCGTCAAACCCGAATTTTCGTCGGTCTGCGACTTGATCTTGTCCAAAAAGACCGGGTCATCCAGCAAAGCCAGGATATTCGGATAATCCTTGATCAGTTCAACGAAATTTTTCTTATAGACCAGCCGTCCCTTACCATCCATTTTGTAATCTGAAAGCAGATAGGCAAAGACGAAAGCGACCATAAAAATGACGAGCAGCGCACGGATCATGTCATTCATCCTCCTCACCGGATCTCAAATAATCGCACGTATTCGTATGCGTGCCATCCGCATGATACGTAAACAAACATCGATACGGCTGGGGTGCCGTCATAGGACTGTCGCTCAAATATCGATAGTATTTGACCGTCAGCGTTTTACCGTCATCGATCCATTCCGGATCTACAGGCGTCACGCCGCATTCCGACCACATTTGCTGAGCCTCAGCCATGTCGCGCGCCATAAGCGCCGGATTCTCACCGATCGCAAGCAAAAAAAGCAGGTTCACGCGCCGTTCCAGCGTCCAGTCATTGTTTTGGCGCACAGCGACGACATACTGATTCAGCAACGTGTCATTGGGCAATACCACAGCCTGTGCTTTCTTTCCTACCACGACGCCCAGATACCCATACTTGCCACTCGCATCCAACAACTGAGGCGGCGCCGGCGTCGAGCCTTCCACGATCACCAAGTTTCCTACGGCAAATCGCGGATAATAATTGCGATAAGCTTTTGACGCTTTAGCCGCTTTGACCGCCTGTTTCTCCAGATTCTTGGCGTCGCTCAAAAACTGGTAATTGAGTTCTGCATTCCAAACCGGTTGATCCGAAGAAGGCGACTCGGCATCAGCCGGCGCCTGACCAGAACAGCCTCCGGCAAATAAGCAACAAAGTGAAAGAAACCAATTTTTGAGTGTCATGAAACGAACCGTCAATTTCAAAAAAGCGGACGAACACGGATATGCTATGAATCGCAGTTTTCGAGCACACCCGTCACGCAGTTTTTGCGCAAAAAAACGTCTATTTGAGCCACACACCATGTTTTTTATTTCAACCAGGCTATGATGACGCCAAAAGAGCGCAGAATCTTAACAGATT
>JAZUKH010000027.1:0-23513 GCA_045643185.1 Myxococcota bacterium
TTCGCACGTTTCATGTCGTATTCCGACATGAAACGTACGCGAAATACGCCGCTACCCCCCCAGGCGTTGCCCACGACGGGCTGCTCGCTGACCACGTAAACCAGGCGTCACGGAACGGATGCCACCCCACGCGGTCAAACGCCTCATAACCAGCTTTTCCGGTGTTATCATGGATGATCCAATCGGTGTTTTTGACTCAGGCGTTGGCGGTCTAACCGTACTAGACGCGATTCAGACCGAACTTCCCAACGAATCCGTCGTTTATTTGGGCGACACGGCGCGCGTGCCCTATGGCAACCGAACGCCGCAGACGATCGTCCGCTATGCGCTCGAATGCGCGGAAGTGCTTGTCTCGCGCGGCGTCAAAGCCATTGTGATCGCGTGCAACACGGCCTCGGCGCATGCCCTCGACGTACTTCAGTGCGAATTGACGATCCCCGTGTTTGGCGTCATCGACCCAGTGTCTGAAGAAGCCGTGAAGATCACGCAAAACCATTGTATCGGCCTGATCGGCACGCGCGCCACGGTTGCCAGCGGCGCCTATGAACGCGCGATCCACTTGTTCGATCCTCAAGCCCGCATTGTCGCCCAAGCCTGTCCGCTCTTCGCCAGTTTGGCCGAAGAAGACTGGGCTGATCATGAAGTCACCTATTTGACGGCGCTCGAATACCTAAAGCCATTTAAGTCAGCGCCGATCGTGCCCGACACGCTCATTTTGGGCTGCACGCACTACCCGATCTTAAAACCAGCGATCACGCGCGCCCTTAACACGCTCGATCTGCACATGACACTGTGTGACTGTGCGCGCGCCACTGCCCACGAACTGCACGAACAACTGCGTCGTCGAGACCTGCTTTCGCATGCCACACAACCTGGCCACACCGAATACCTCGTCACCGACGCCCCCGCACCATTCGCCGCGATCGGCGCGAGTTTCATGTCACGAGCGCCTCAAAACGTCAAACACATAGACCTCGTGTGAACACCCGGGAAGGTTCCCCAATGTCCACAAAGCTCAAAACCATTCTCAGATATGCCCTGCTCATAACGAGTTTGTCGTGGGCTGGATGCGGCTGCGTGCAAAAAGCACCAAGTGAAGCCCCCACACTCGCCCCCGCAACGGTCGATCCGCAGGAACTCGACGTTTCAGCCATCGCCAAGTGGCATGAACGCACCCTGCAACTCACCGAAGTCGTGCAGAATATCGACGAACTGGGCAAAGACACTTGGCTGGAACATGACGCCCTCCACCAGACGCCTGAGTCGCTGTTGCAGATCGCACACACGGCGATGTTCAATGACAACGACTCGGATTCGCTCAAATACGCGATCGCAATGATCGAACAGACTGCGCGCGACTGTGCAGCCCACCCAGACGACGTGTCACACGCGGTCGACCACTATGACCAGGCAGAAGCCATTCTCAAACGACTGCGCACCGATCAAAGCCAAAACTCGGTCGGACTGATCATTCCAGACGTCTTGGATTACTACCTCGGCATCATAGCACTCAACCGGTTTGAACTGACCACAAGCCAGAATGACGCGCTCGCCGCAGCCGATGCCTTCGCACGCGCTGCCACCTTTCGAACCGGTGCCTACTACCACCGCGCAAAAGAAGGCGCCGTCAAAGCCTGCTTGCTTTCTCAGGATACGTGCGACGCAGCCGATGCCATCACGCGCTTTTTGGCCACATACCCAGATTATCCCAACACGCCACAGTTTTTGCTCGCCAAAGCTCAGGCTCAGCTAAAAAAGAATGACCCAGTGGCCGCCCAAAAACAGCTGGACGACCTTGTTTGGAACTATCCGTGGTCAAAAGCGGCTGACCAAGCCAAACAACTCATGCAGAAAAACGGGTTTGAGCCACGCGAACGCACTTACGACGAGGTGTTTGAACACGTCAATTTTCTGCGTTCAAAACGGTTTTGGAAGATCGCTGAAGTCGAAGCCACACAAGCCCTCGAACGTTTTCCAAACGACATTCAGCTACTCTTGCAGGACGCACGCATTCAATACGAACAAAGCTTGTACGACACAGCCATTCCCAAGTTTCAAAAGCTTTACGATGTGTTGAATGGCGAAAAGCGCGATGGCGTGCGTCCCACTGGCGTGTTGTCTTACATCTATCGTGCTCTGGGCTACCAGGGCAAATGTCACGAAGCCATGTCCGTGAACGCACAGGTCAATGCCACACTCGGCAAAAAAGACCGACTGCGCGCGCAATACGACTACGCCATGACGTGTGGTGCCTTTGACGAAGCCTGGGAATATGCCAAAACGCTCGACTCGGACCTTGCGCCATACGACTACGGCTTTATCGCCTACATTTCGCGCGAATACGAGATCGCGCGCACCAAATTCACCGAAGCGATCGAATCACTCACGGGCACCTACAAACGCCGTGCGCGCTACTTTTTGGCCATGGCGACGCTCAGATCTGCCCAAAAGACGGCGTTGGAAGCGCAAAAACCGCCCGTGTGCAATGAAGAAGCCGCCTGTACCCACGAACAGGGCGAGTTGAACGCACGGGGAGCTGAATCAAGCCCCGAAGTCGCCAAACAAGCTGACACCCCAAAAACAAGTGCCAAAACCAAAACGAGCAAAAAGTCGAAATCGTCCAAAAAGTCGAAGCAAAAAGCCGTGCCCAAGCTGCCTGAAGCCACGCTCGAACTGGCACGCAAACAGTTCGACCAGCTGATCGCCGATGACTCGACCGACTATTACGCATTACTCGCCTTCAGTCGCCGCGCCGAAATGGATGGCGATCCGCAACTTGAGGATTCCCCGCTCTACATGCCCGAAGCCGGTGCACCAAATACGCACCCCATCGACGCGGAAAGCCCAAAACGCACTTATAACCAAACCTTTACCTTCGACGAAGTGCAAACCTGTGCCAAGGGCGACTTCGACGCTTTTTTGAACGACGCCGTCAAACGCTTCGGCGACGCATGGCCACAACTCAAACGCATTCAAAAATTGCACGAAGCGGGTCTGTATGCCGCACGCAATAAGGAGTTTCGCCCCATTCTGATCGAGGGCAACGCCATCACCAAGCTCGCCAAGCGCCCAACAGCCAAGAATTTGTGGACGACCGCGTTGTCGGTCGACGGGCACCTCGTCGACAATCGAAAGAACCAGACGGGGTTTTGGGGCATTCAAACCGACGTCAAACACTTCGACCTGCCCGGCAAAAAAGAAAATGCCAAGCGCGAAGCACTCGCTCAACACCAGCAGCTCATCTTTGATCACAAAACGGAGATCAAAACCTTCCTGCGTGACGCGGCGATCCTCTTTCACGACTATTATCTGGCGCGCAAATACATTCCTACACCCAAATCGTTGCCAGGTACGGCCAAAGACACCGACACATGGTCGATCATGTATCCGCACGCCTATGCAGCCATGCTCGCCGAAGCGGCTCATCAAAACGGCATTTCACCATACCTGCTCTGGACGCTCATGAACATCGAATCGGCTTTCAATCCCGATTCGGTCTCGATTGCCGATGCTTACGGCCTCTTACAGATCATTCCGATCACTGGCTACAAACTCGCCGAAGCGATGCACAAAGACCCATTTGGGCCATACGAGCTCATTCAGCCCGAAAACTCGATCCCGATGGGCGCTTGGTATTTTGGACAGATCATTCACAAATTTCACGGCTACGCGACGCTCTCGATGGCCGGCTATAACGGCGGTCCCTTCCAGGTTGCGCGCTGGCTCACGGCGTATGCAAAAAAACTCGATCACGACGCCTTTATCGAACTCATTCCGCTCAACGAAGCACGAAATTACGTCAAAAAGGGCCTCGCCCGACTCCTCATCTTCAAACGCATTGACGAGGAAAATCCAAAATACTTCTATTATATTCCGAACTCCCTGCCAGACAGCTTTGAGTTCATGCCCAATTTCTAGTTTTTGAAGATCGACCGCTTTCTCGCGCCTTCGATTTGCACAAAAGCAACATTCTTTGCTATAATGGAACGACTCTTGTATCAAAGGCGTCCATGAGCGCTCAACGCCTTAAGATGCGCTCCATTGAACGTCATTTTTGATTTTTGTTTTTTGTTCAAGCTACGGTTTGACCACTTTCAATGAGATGATTCGCCATGAAAAAGTTAATGACTGCAATGGCTTTCGCCACTCTATTATTCTCGTCCACGGCTTATGCCAGTCACTACGACATCGCGGATGTCGAATTCATCGAAGCAACGGTTCAGCAAAAGTTGCTTGCCGATGGTCTGGAAACGACCGCTGACTTGCTCGACAAACTCTTGACCGCGTCTGACCGCAAAGCCTTTTCAAAGAAATACGCCATGGATGCTAAAGCCGTAGATGCCTTGGCGCACAAGCTTGAACTCATGCAGATCACGGGAGTTGGCCCTAAAGCCGCTGACCTGCTCATCCTGGCTGGCGTCAAAAACGTCAAAGGCCTTGCCGCTGCCGATGCCAACGCGCTTCTCGATTCGCTCCTCGCGGCCAACCGACAGCACGCCATCACTGGCGTTCAGCCCGACATGACCGTCGTCAAAGACTGGATCGCCAAGGCCAAAAAGGTCGCGAAACACCTCGCATAATTCATGGCGACACGCCTTCAACCCAAAAGCCTCCTTCGGGAGGCTTTTTTTGTGCCCCGTAACATAAATGACGCGCTTAAACACCGATTTGCCTATTTTTAGGCGCGGCTATTTCATACGCCGCGCCCGCGTCGCTTCTCCCTCGCTCGAGACGCAAAATTTTTGCGTCTCTTCACTCGGTCAATACGCGCCGCGTTTGTAATTTGTGACCCACGATATATGCCCCTCAAACTTTGCCGTTCGGGCATTATGTGATAAACTGGGTTGATGCCATGGATTCGGCAGGTTGAATTTTATTGAGGACACGGATGTCTGGACAACGGTCATTATCGTTTTTGTCGATCGCGCAGCAATGTGCTGATCGCGGTGAGAAGGGGCGAGCCATCATTACGGTGGTGAATGCGCTTCGCAATCACCCGGAGTGTATCGACACAGAACCAGCGTCCGTAGATTTTTTAGCCGAGATCTACATTAACGGCTTTGAAGAAGAATTTAACCGGTTGAGAATGGGCAACCCGCATTTTTGGGATCAGTTTGCCGAGTCGTTGACGCGTGCAGGCAAAACCAACGTTGTGGCGAAGTTGCAAACGAGTTTTGAGAAATACTGCATTGAGCAGATGAAGATGACGCATGCGTCGTATGGTGCCCAGCCGCGTCCGATGTATCAGCACAACGCCGCGTATCCACAAAAACCGACGATCATGCCAATGCCGCAGGGCATGCAAAACGGCGTATGTTCGGCACTTGGTGACGATGTCAGACTGATGGCCTCGCGTCCGGCGCCGCGTTCGTCGCAACAACTTTCGCACGTGGTGCGCGCCTCTTCGTCGAACGGCTTTACCGCGATCGCGCATTCGCCGAACGCGTCGGCCTTTGGAAACACGCAGTTCGACGTCTTCACGCATGCCGACCGCTCGCTCATGGATGCGCTCGAGCTGGGCGTGCCCGACACACCACAAAACCTGTCACCTAGCCCCGTGACGTCGATGGAATTCGACGGCATGCGCATTCCGTTGGACGACACGCCGATGCCGGCCGTCGCGCGCGTCGCAACGATTCCGTCGCTCGAGCTCCAAGCCCACGACGAGCCCGTCAACATGGCCGTCACACCCAAATTCGACGAGCTCAAACGCCCCACGCCGTTGATCCAAAACGCCTGTGTCGAACCAGACGCGCCACAGGCTATGCCAAACTTCACCGAGTCACCGCAAAATACGAGCTTCGCATCCCTTAACCAGGCTGCGCAACAAGCCATCGACCTCGACACCGACATGATCTCGAAGGTCGCACTCAGCTCCGTCAACAAACGTCACGCCGAAAACACTGACGCCCCCACGCCGTTGACGCGACGTTTCGACCGACTCCGCGCAAAAACCAAGTCGACAAAATCCACCGAAGTCTATACCGACGACAACATGGCACGCGTCATCTATGATTTTGATGACAAAATTGGCAGCTCGTTGATCTCAAGCGGCGAACGGGCTTTCACAGAACTCACCCCGGTCAAGACCTATGAGCAGGAACTCGCCGAGTTCCGCGCCTCAAGTGCGAATTTTCCCAAGGTCATTCGCGTTTCGGAGCTAAAAGACCCCTTCGAAGAACTCTCCATCGTTTCAGCTGAACTCGACGAGAACATTCCCAAAGTCGATCCGCTCGAACCTGTGCCGTCGGTCACCTTTTCGATCACGCCAAAACAGCTTTCGATCTGCGTCGTACTCTGCGCCATCGTCGTACTCTGCTTTATCACCTGGAAAATTAACGCGCCCAATCTTGAGCGCGAAGCCATGGTTCAACTCGCTTCGACCTACTTCGACGACGCCCAAAAAGGCATCAACCGCACCGAAAACACCACACAAGCCGAAGAATCGCTCGCCACAGCGCATTTTGCTTCAAACATTCAAACTTTTCTCGACGTATGGAGTGCCAAATACTTTACCGGACACGAAGACTTCGTGTTCGATGAGAAAAACTCGTTGACCCATCCGTCCGAAGTGACAGCCTACATCATGTGGCTGACCGACAACGGCCGACTCGAAGATGCCAAAAACGTCTATGCTGACACGAGCAGGGATACATGGCGAGGCGCTGAAGACTTCAGAAAATTCGCAGAAGCCGTGATCGCAGAAAGCGAACACGATGACGTCAAAGCAGCTTCGCGTTTTGCCAAACTCGCCAATTCCTCGTTACGGAGCTTTGCCCTTTCGCGACTCGGTCTGCTCGCCATTCGCTCGAATCACCCCGATGTGCGATCGATCTACGAAAACCTCGCCTATTCGGAAGACGAGCCGTTTTTCTCGAAATGCACGCGTGCGCTGTTTACACACGGTCAGGTGGGCATCGAGCCAGAATGGCAGTTTGGCACGCTCAAACCGGAATACGCCAACCTGTGCGGCATAGCCGCCTCGATGCGCCGCATCCAACTCGGTTTGCCGACAAACATCGCGTGGACGCGCTATCTCGAGTCGATGGAAGTCGACGAAACACTTGCCCAGTATCGACTTGAAGTGCTGATCGATCACGCGATGGCATCAGGCGACGTCAAGACCGCCGCCACCTGGTTTGCCAAATTCGAGACATCGCCCTATCACCCCGACCGAACGCAGTTGCAACACGAGATCATTCAACGAGCCTTTGATGTCGACAGTTTAAGCGCACTCACCAACTTCGATCGACACGTCTCCGACGACCTGACGAGCTTGGAAGCGGCCCGCATCCTCGACACCAACCAGTTCGAAGCGACGAGTGTATGGGCGAACTACGCGACGCGTTACAACTTCAAACGTCCGACTGCCACACTTCCCGGCGTCACCTACGAAGATTCAATGAACACAGCCTGGGAAAACGCCGTGGACGGGCACTACACGGCAGCGTTGAGCGAACTCAAAGCGCTGCGTAACCGCGCGCCCAATGCGTGGGAACCGCTCATGCTACAGGCTGAAGTCCTGTACCACGCTAATCGAGCCCAGGAAGCCGCCGGTCTATACGAATTCCGCGCCATGCAAGGGGAAGGCGGCTATGTCGCCATCGTCATGTCCAACCTCTACCGAACGCGAGCCAAGCTCACCCCAAATCCCATGGTTTATGGCCTATTTTGGACCGAGCTAAACGATCCGACCCTGGAAAGCGCGCGTTGTGAGATCCTCGAAAACCTCGAAAAACGCGATGAAGCCTCGATCTGTCAGAAAAACCTCGCCAAACGAAAGCTCGCCCGCCCCGTCAAAACCGCTTGGATGACCAGAAACGCACGTCATGCATCACAAGCCGACCTCGTGCGTGCCGGCACAGGTGCCATGTCACCCAAAGGCTATCACAGACAACTCGCGCGCCTCAAAATGGCCAACGGCGCGCCCAAAGAGGGTTTCAAAGCCTACGAAAATGCCATTCTCTTTGATCCCGCTACAGCCACAGTCGAGACGATCCAAGAAATGGAAAAAGAATACGAAGTGCGAAAACGCCTGTACGAAGGCGCGCATGCCTTTGAAGACCTCATTCAAACGCTCAAACTTAAAGGTGCTCGTCCAGAACTGATCGCCGCCGCACACCATGCGGCAGCCGCCATGTATCAACCACAAAAAGGCAGTTCGCAGGCAAAACAGCACCTGATCGCATCCATAAACCTCATTGGTGATAATGAACGCGCGTTGACCGGTATCGTGCAATACTACAAAGCGAAAGACAATGCGAAGCAGCTCGCCACTTGGCAGGCGCGCCTGAAACAGTTTAGGGCTCAACATCGTCAGGAGGAACCATGAAACGCCTCGCTCTGCCCCTCGTCACCACGTTATGCCTCATGTCCATGTCTGCCTGTCACACTGACGAACCTCACACAACTCAGCAAAACTCGGCTGAAAGCCCAAATCCGGCCGTTGAACCCCCATCGAATCTAGCTGACCAAGTTCAGGCGCCGGCCGAAACGCCCGACGAAGCCTTTCCCCCAGCCCCGGACCTGCCGCCAGCACCCGATACCATCCGTATCGCTGTGATCTCGGACGTCAACGAGAGCTATGGCTCAACGAATTACTCACCCAACGTCACCGCAGCCATACAAGACATGATCCGTCGACACGTCGACATCGTCATCAGTCCGGGCGACCTTGTGGCTGGCCAAAAACAAGGCCTCGACTACGATGCCATGTGGCGCGCGTTCCACTTTAACATCGCCGACGTGTTGTTCGATAACGACATCGAGTTCATCTGGGCACCAGGCAACCATGACGCCTCTGCCTACGAAGGTTTTGAAGCTGAACGCCAGGCCTATGCACGCGCCTGGCAGGATCGACGCCCAAAAGCCGAGTTGATCGCCGGAAGCAATTATCCCTTCTACTATGCCGTGTTGATTCGCGACATTCTGATCGTCGCGCTTGACATCACACGGCCCTTTGCGATTGCCCAAAGTCAGCTTGACTGGCTCGAATCGGTCCTGCACGACCACGCAAATGCCCGCGCCCGGCTCGTGTTGGGGCATTTGCCACTCGAACCGGCACGCACAGCCCAGTTTTGGGAAATCGCCGGTTCGCCGCGACTCATCGACATTCTGCAAAAAGAAAACGCGACGTTTTACATTTCAGGCCATCACCACGTGTTTTATGCAGGTCATCGCGGCGAGCTTCGCACGCTTTTTGCACCGGCGCTCGGGGCCAATCCGCGAGCCTTCGATCGCGATGATCACGCCCGTAATGGCTACCTCATGATCGAATTTCCGCCCGAAGGCCCGGCCACGGTTCGCGCACTCGTCGCCCCCGACTACACGCACATGATCGATCTCAAATCCTTACCAGACAAGCTGATCAACATCGAGCGTGAAGACGTCGGCATGGCCCATTACCTCGTCGAACTGCTCGATCGTGGTCAGTGACCCATTAGCGCCGCCCCAGTGGCGCGCCTTCATCGTTTTGGAGCCTACCAGACGCGCATGTCAAAACTTCGTTCCCTATTCATTCTTCTTGCCACGAGCATTACCCTGAGCTTGGCCGCGCCCACGTCATCCTACGCCCTCGAAGGCGACGCCGAAGCTGGTGCCATGCTCAATGCCATCATGTCACCGCAACGCAATCTCTATGGAGGCGGCGTTGAACTGTACGCGCGATATTGCTTCGTTGACGGCCTTTCAGTCAGTGGCGGTTTTGGGCTTTATGGCGCCCGCGACATCGACTTCAACCGCGATGTTGGCCTGTATTATGGCCGACTTGGCCTCATCTACGCCCTCGACATCCTCGAATGGGTGCCAGCCGTCGGCATTCATTTTTCCGAGATCATTTCAGAATCCAAAAACCTGTCATGGAACATGGATGCCGGTCACGGACTAGGCATCGATTTCGACTTTCAGATCCAATATCGTGGCATTCGCAACATCGGAATCGCTCTCGTCTTTGCCTATCACCTCGCCTTTACCGCTGACGACTACATGACCGCGGGTTTCTCGTTCGCGTGGCATTCCGATTCCTTCTAACTAACCTTATCTCGTACGTTCCGTTGTCCGTCCCCTGTGCGTGCCTCCAAGCACGCACAACACTGATGTCAACGTAGGACGATTTTCAGTCAAAAAAAGCGTGTAGGTTTCAAGCCTACACGTTCGTTCCAACAAAAACCCCATCTAATATATGTGTCAAAACGGGGAGTTTTTCCTAAAAAACCAGGCTGGAGCAAAAAACTGGTCAAACATAAATAGCGAGATTCGCGCTTGGCGCGGGCAACAACGAACAGGTTAAGGGCCCTGCCAGGCGAGAGGGTCGCGGCGTATTTTCATCGAAAATAGCCGCGCAGGGGGAGACTTCCCCCTCAAAATTAAAAGATTACATTGACATTCAATTCAAGATTGACCTGACTATTATCAATTTTGTTATCTTTGAGCATGGGTAGCCAAGCCGTCACGGCGCCAATACGAACCTTATCCGTAATGCCATAGCTCAAGCCGGCCTGGAGTTTAAACGAGAGGTAGTGTTTACGATACACGGTATCACGTTTCGTGTCCGACTCACTAATTTCGTCATCATAATCAGGATATGTCCAGGTACTGGTCTTAGAATTTTGCCAATAGCGATCGAGGAACGAGTAGCCAACGCCAAAACCGACCATCGGCACGAGTTTACCATCGAGGAGTGGCCAATAGCCTTTGACCGTGGGTTGAAGATGCAGAATGACCGTATTGAGCTGCGTCCTATCTTCATAGTCGTAATCGTAATAATCGCCCCAATCATCGTAGCCATAGCCATCTTCAGCATAGTTGATACTCACATCGGAGTTGGCAGCCGTGAGCGTAAAGTCGAGCCCAACACTGAGATAGCGCCAATGGTAGCCCCCTTCAAACGTGAGCGAGACGCTGTCGAGCCAATCGACGCCGCTATCATTGAAAGTGCGCGCCCAACCAAGCCCCATGGCGAAATAACCGCCTTCGGCCGCCTCTTGAACATCATCCCCAACCAGTTCAGAACGATCACTGGATTCTCCCAGCCGGTCTTTACTCGCTTCAACCGCAGCGTATTCATACGATTCATCCGAGCTTGGTTCATAATAATAAGGCAGCGCTGCGTATTCGGCATTGCTGTTGATGTCACGGCAATCGTAGGTTTGTCCGATATCTTCGGCGAGCAAGCAAGCGACCGTGCTGCCATCTTCAGCTTCAAAGAGGTAACGAGCATCGGCCAAGGCATTGGAAGACGCGCACGTCAGTGCGAAGATGCCGGCAAAAAGTGAGGAAAGGACCAGACACAAAAAACGGGCAGGTGAATATTTATATTTCATATTTAAGCTCCTCATTATCATTACAATACGCCGATCAGCGCAGCCAAGACGCCAATCGTAACGCTCAAAAAGGCGGCGAAGGATTATAAGCAATTTTCAGGCCTTCGAGCTATACAAAAATCCTTGCCAAGCTTTCCGGCTATGCTTTATGATTTGCTTAATTCGTGACGACAAAATCGAAACGTGTTAAACTTACAATGTTTTCGTTTGTTCAGAATTCTCTGCACAGGCGTTCAACAAATTAAACCCGATAGATAAAGGAGTTTTTAAATGAAACGTTCAATTAAAGTAGTTGCCGCAAGCCTTGCATTTGCGATTTTGATGTCAGGTTGCTTCGGTTCCTTCGGTGCAACGCGTTGGCTCTATGGCATCAACGATGGTGTTGCCGGCAATGATATGGGCGGCAAATTCATCAAGACCCTCGTTATGTGGTGTCTCGTTGTCCTTCCTGTTTATGAAATCTTCCTTTGGGGTGACTGGTGGATTCTTAACACGATCGAATTCTTCACGGGTTCGCCGGTTATTGGCGATGCCAGCTACGATGCTCAGCCCGACGGCTCGATGCTCGTCAACTTTGACAACGACAGCCTGCGTCTCATCCCCGTGGATGACAACCACATGATCGTTGAACATGCCGGCACGATCGTTGGTGAAGCCGCCCGCGGCGACAATGAAACCCTCACGCTTACGAACTATGGTTCTGCTGACGTGAAAACCTTCAACATCGGCCAGATGTAATCCCATTGGATGCGGTTCATACCGCGTCAAAATGAAAAAGGGCGCATGAAAATGCGTCCTTTTTTTTTTGATCAAAACAACGATCTATTTTGGGGAGGGGAAAGCCTTCCCCTACGCGTCTATTTTCCCCATGAAGCCGCGCAAGGCCCGTCTTCACGGGGAAAATACGTCGCTACCCTTTCGCCTGGCAGGGCCAGATCACGAGCGATTCGCGTGACAAATGGCGAGTGCGAGGGCATCGGTGGCATCGGGCGGGAAGGCATCACGAATGCCAAGAATGATCTTGACCATGGCCGCAACTTGTTCTTTTTCAGCCTGGCCATAGGAAGTTACACTGACTTTGACGTCGGTCGGAGGGTACTCATAAACAGGCAAACCTTTACGAGCGCAGGCACAAAGCGCAACACCGCGCGCGTGACCAAGAACGATGGAGGCATTTGCCCATTTTTGATGAAACATACCTTCGAGGGAGACGACCTGAGGTTTGTACTCGTCGATGTAATCAGAGAGGAAGCGGTCTATCTTCACAAGGCGATCAGGAAGAGGACCGTTTCCCAAGACGAGACGGGACGCATGGACGTATCGGAGAGTATTATGTCCGATTTTGTCGATGATGGCATGACCCATGTAGCGAGACCCTGGGTCGATGCCAAGAATGCGCACAGCTCCCTGAGGGATCTCAGGCATTAGCCGAGTTTCTCCATGATTTCGTCGGAGATATCAGCATTGGTGTAGACGTTCTGGACGTCATCATCATCTTCGAGGAGATCACAGATTTTGAGGATGGAAGCAGCACCTTTTTCATCGACAACAACTTTGTTGGTGGCGACATAGGAGATTTCCATGGTTTCGATCTTCTGACCAGCCTGTTCGAGGGCTTTACCGACAGCGGCGACTTCGTTGGGAGCGGTGACGATGATGCCATCTTCGGTGACATCTTCAGCACCAGCATCGAGTGCGAGCATCATGAGTTCATCGGGATCCATATCACCTTCGAGTTCGATCTGGCCCTGACGTTTGAACTGCCAAGCAACGGAGCCGGATTCACCCATCTGGCCACCGTTTTTGGAAAGGAGGGAGCGGACGTTTGCGACGGTACGGTTGCGGTTATCGGTGAGCGTTTCGATGAGGATCGCAACGCCAGCGGTGCCATAGCCTTCGTAAACAATCTGGTCATAATGGACCTGTTCGCCATCGCCAGCACCACGTTTGATGGCGCGTTCGATGTTATCTTTCGGCATGTTGCAAGCTTTTGCTTTCTGGATAGCAAGACGGAGAGCCGAGTTGAATTCGGGATCGGTACCACCAGCGGCAGCAACGATCAATTCGCGGACAACTTTCGTCCAGGACTGCGAACGGGCAGCGTCGGTTTTCGCTTTTTTGTGTTTAATGGTGCTCCATTTATTATGACCTGACATAAGACCTCTCTAATTATAATGGTTAAAAACTGCTCAAAAACACCAAAACGGCATTTTTAAGCCTAAAAAAACGCGCACGTTATACACCAACACCCCTCGCGCGCCAAAGTATTTTCGACATATCTTTACGCAAAAGTTACAGCTGTAACACGCAAAACTCAAATCGCTAATTATTTGACCTTAGCGGACGAAGGTTTTATTATACAATGTCTTTTTTTGGGCATTCCCAAGGGGAAAATTCGCCCACATACGATACTATATACGTGAGGTCTGGATAATGAAAAAATCTTCCGTTCTGCGTTTCCTTTCCACCGCTGCGTTGCTCGCTTCCGTTGGCTGCATGTCCACAGCTTGTACGTCCATTGATGTCGATACGGACGAAGGCCTGATGAAGGCTCTCACAAAACGCGAAAAACTCGATAAGGCAATCCCGAAAATTCAGAGCTATATGTCCAGCCCAGAAAAAATGGCTCCCTATGTTGACGTCCTCGTCGATATGTACGTCCAAGGAACCGGATTCGACCGCGAAGTCATCCAGGCTCTCGCTCAGTCCGGTGACAAACGCGCTGACGTGGCCTTCAAAAAAGCTTCGACAAGCACAGACCCAAAACAGGTCATTCAGGCCGCCTACGGCGTCAAAAAAACCGGTAATGCCGAAGTCATCAACACGCTCGTCAATAATTACGACAAATTTATCAACTCCGAAATCCAGCGCGTCATTCTCGACATCGGTACCTCCATACCCAACGAGAATCTAGCCGCAAAAGCCAAGTCGATTCTCGCCGGCGATCGCGACGAGACTCTCTATGCACTCCTCCGTACGTCATGCAACGTGCTCGAATTCCAAAAAGATGCCTCCGCCGTCGATACCCTGATGGTCGCACTCTTCCACATGGATGGTAGCGGCCGTTCCCTCCAAACCGACTGCACTCGCGCTCTTCTCGCCCTCGGAAAAGAAGTCGCCGAACCCGTCCTCCTCAATGCCTATAAGCTCGAAAACAAAGAACTTAACGACTATATCGTCAAACACCCAGACACCTTGACGACCGATACCGTCCGTAATAACACCGCAAATGCTCTCGCGCTCTTCAGAAGCAAAAAAGCCATCGAACCTATGCTCGCATTCGTTGGTGACACAAAACCCATCCCCGTCCCCGGCACACTCGTCATTAAAGCCGCAGGCGACCCCGCTTGGGTGCAATGGGCTTCCCTCGTCGGCGCTTCCTCACAAACCTCCTTCTTTGCTCTCAACGACATCGGTATCAACGGAAATGAAGACGCAAAACGCATCTTCACCGACATCTTCAATTGGACAAGCCCTTATCAGGCCAAGTTCAAAAATGCCATCAAACTGACGGGAACCACCAATATCGAAGTCTCACAACGCGTTAACGCCTTCCGCGTCCTCCGCGAAAACGGACTCATCAGCACCGACGAAACGCTCGCCATGATCGAAAAACTCAAAGGCGACGAATTTAAAGACGAACGTACCCTCAGAAACTGGGCTCGCGCCTCCATCGGTACCGATATGGTCACATACATCGCGGTTACCGCAAAAGCTGGTGAACTCAAAACTCTGTGGCAGGCTTTCAGCGATATGCAGTCCGCTGAATTCGCGGTTCCCGAAGTCGAAGAAGGCGCCGCAAAGGTACCCAACGCCAACGACAACGTCTATGCTCGTATCAACGACGTCAAGCCCGCCTTCGAACTCGCCGAAACTTGCGATACCAGCGCGCCATGCTATGCCAAAGCCCTCGACAACAAAGATATCACGAACTACGAACGTATCCGTGCCGTCTATGAACTCGGTGCCTCCGGTCAGCATGACTACTTCGAAACCATCTGTGAGCTCTACAAAACTTTCGATATGTTCGGACAGATCTACGCGACGAACGCACTCGCCAACCTCGGCACCAAGGACGATATCCCCCGCATCAAGGAACTCTCAAAGACGCTTTCACGCGAAATGAGCCAGATCCACTATCAGTCCGCAAAACCCAATCTCGAAAACCTCGTGACCATCCTTGAAAACAAGTAACTTTTCAGATTTGACCACGATTTAAAAAAAAGACCAGGACGCTTTCCTGGTCTTTTTTTTTCGCGCGCCAAGGCTCGCCCTTTCAAGTGAGTTTTGACCCACTTTATGGTAGACTGAAAGCCGCTTTCGGCCATTCCCCTTTGACATGCGCTCAAACCGGTTGCACGCCCGATTGAGCCCTCACGCCGGTCTGTGAAATGTCTGTTGCTCCTAAGACTCCTGTTTGTCCCAAAAATCCAGCGCTTTCCCACCTTGACCTTGAACTCGAGTGGCTGCGCGCCAAACTCATTGTTCGCATTCGCGAAATGCAGTCTATCGGCCTTCTGCCAGGTGCCCAAGAACTCACACCTGGTGCCATCATCTACCCACAGGAAGTCGAAGCTCGCCTGCACGAACGCGAACACCTGGCTTACGACCCGACTCTGGCTGAGATCCAGGCAAAAGCGGAATTCGTCAAAATCGACGCCCAACGCGAGTGTTTCTTTGCAAACCAGGTCGATCCATGCGACATCCACACGCCGCTCGCCTTTCTAAAAAACCACTATCATCTCAACGATGCGCAGTACTTGCTGTTTTTGCTCGTCGTAGCCCCAGCGTTCAATCCATCGTTTCCGCGCCTTTACGCGTTCATTCAAAACCACTTTGATCGCCAATACCCAACGCTCGCGCTCTTCATTGAGTTGTTTTCCACCGACAAAGATTGCGGTTTTTTAAACGACTTGATCGCACCAGGCTCAACCCTTCGTGCCGAAGGCCTGATCGAACTTCAGAACATCACGCCTTACCTGCCCGACAACGTTCAACCGCTCGCCCTGCCACAACGAATTCAGGCATTTATCGCCGGTCAGAACATTATCGACCCAACCATTTCGTCCTTCACACAATTACGCGTGCGCGAAAGCATGACCAACCAGACGCTGCTGACCGAAAAACAGGCGCACGAATGGCACACGCGCATCGAAAAACTGCGCGGCATGTGCGAACCACCATGGAATATGCCCGTCTGCTTCATCACAGGGCAGGAAGGTGCCGGAAAACGACGTTTTGCTCAGGACGTCGCTAAGCTGATGAACAAAGACTTGCTTTGCGTCGACATCAAATCGCTCTTCAGCAGCTACGACAGCTTTGGACGTGGTCTGAGCGTCGCCATTCGTGAGTCGATCCTACACAATGCCGTACTATGCCTCTTTGGCTGGGAAAAGCTCATTTTGCCAACCACAGCCGAGGATGCCAACTTCCACGCCGAGATCACGGCACTTCACCTGGGCGTGTGCCGAATCCTCGACGCCACGCTCTCGTGGTTGCCTTCGACCATCATCATTACATGTCAAAACAGCGTCTCCTTCCCGCCGCGCCTTAACACGCGTAACGTCGAAATGTTTCGACTCACCTATCCAGACCACATCACAAGCCTCGCTTTGTGGGAACAAATGCTTCCAGAACACCTGCGAGACGACAAGTGTGATATCAAGGCCTACGCTGAGAACTTTCACCTCACGCCCGGACAGATCAAAGACGCGGTCCAAGAAGCCTACTACCTGTCCCAGCCTTCCGATAAAGTCGATTCGACGACCATCATTGGCGCCGTCAAAGACCAAATGCGCCACCGTTTGAGCGAACACGCCACGCTCCTCGACAAAAAATACAAATGGGAAGACCTCATCGTTCCCAAAGACGTCGAAGTTCAGCTCAAAGAAATCATCTACCGCTATCAGTATCGCGCCAAAGTTCTTTCAGAATGGGGACTTGGCGATCGTTTTGGTCACGACATCGGCCTTTCAGCCCTGTTTGATGGACCTCCGGGCACCGGTAAAAGTATGTGTGCCTCGCTCATCGCATGCGAGATCGGCATCGACGTCTATCAGGTCGACCTGTCGCGCGTCATGTCAAAATACGTCGGCGAGACCGAGAAAAACCTCGCTCAGATCTTTAACGAAGCTGAAAACGCACAGGCCATGCTCCTGTTCGACGAATGCGACTCGCTGTTCGGTAAACGCACAAACGCCAAGAACTCGAACGACAAATATGCGAACCTTGAGGTCAACTATCTGCTGCAACGAATCGAACGCTACCCCGGTGTTGCGATCCTGACAACAAACTTTCCCTCAGGCATCGACGAGGCGTTTGCACGTCGACTTTCGCTACGCGTCTCATTCCCCAAACCATCCAAGGCCGATCGTGCACGACTGTGGCAGTCAATGCTTCGTAGCGCCAAGCTCCCAAAAGGCAAAATTGACGTGCGTGAACTCGCCACCGACTTTGAGATCAGTGGGGGTTACATCCGAAACTCCATTCTGCGTGCAGCGTTCATGGCTGCCTCACAGGACACTGTCGTTGATCAGGACATTCTTTATCAGGCGGCCCGGATCGAGATGAAAAGTCAGGGCATGCTCGTCACACAAAGCGATGTGGACCTCGACTAAAACGCGATCTATCTTTCATCACACACAATCATGGCCGACGAATTCTTTCAAAATTCGCTGTTTTTGCAGCAACTACAAAATTGGGCGCGTTCCTACGCTCCAACACGACAATTTTCGCCCAACGACATTTTTCTGGCCATGGAATGGGCGAATTCAGGCGTGCGCCTGCACGAACTGACTGACTACCTCGACCACGTGATCGCACAAAATCCGGATTTTTTTACCCAGGATTTTAAGATCACGCGTTTGAAAACAGATGCCGAAAAACTCATCGCGTCAAAACATCAAACGCTCGCCGAACGAATGCAGACGCCCGTTGTGGCACGAGATCCCTTTGCTGAACTACTCGCCTGCGTCACGCAGACCGGGCAACAGACAAAAAATGAGTTTGTACGCCAGGCCCTGCGCCAAACGTGGAAACAGCTCAAACTGGTTCAAAACGAGGCAAAAACAAAACACCCAGATTGGCATACCACCGCAGCTGAATTCTACGAACTCAAGGCCATGGCCATCACGGCTGCACATCAACTGACAGAAGAAGCCTGCAATACGTGCTACGACGTACTCACAGATGAAGAAAAACAACAGGTCGATTCCCTCACGCCCGCAGAACAAATACACCAGCTGCAACTCGGTCCTGAAGCTTCTCGCCGCTATCGCCAGGCCTGCCGACTACAAAAAATCGCAGAATACTTTGGGCTCAACACTTTGCTGCACTTCTTTGACTAATCTTGATCACCCCGTGAATTTGCCCACAACTGACGTCCGTCGTATCCTAAACACGTTGGTTTGGGTTCCACGCTTTTACCCTATACCTTTTATTGACACTCAAGGCCCAAAAGCGTTAAAAGAGTGCGCTAGTTTCGTCAGGTTTTTTACATCTGATGCTTTATCGGTCATGAAAAGGAAAGAGAGAGATGACAATTCGCAAAGCAGGCGACACGAACGTCGGACGAAAACGTAATCACAATGAAGACAATTTCATGATCGTGCATGATCAGCTTCTGTACATCGTTGCCGATGGTATGGGTGGGCATGCGGCAGGCGAAGTTGCCAGTAAAATGGCCGTCGAAACGGTCTCACAGTTCTTCAAAGACACTGCAGAAGACGACGAGATCACTTGGCCGTTCAAGATGGATAAACAGAAAAAATACGAGGAAAATCGACTCGTCACTGCCATCAAATACGCAAACCTGCGCATCTATGAAGAAGCGCTCGCCAACGTCAAAAAGAAAGGTATGGGAACCACGATCGTCGCCGTTAACTTCACAAAAGATGGCGTCTATCTCGGTCACGTCGGCGACTCCCGTATTTATCGATTCCGTCAGGGCGAACTCAAACAAATGACGGAAGATCACTCACTCCTCAACGACTACATCAAAATGAAGGTGTTGTCCCCAGAAGAAATTGAGAACTTCCCGCACAAAAACGTCATCGTCCGTGCCCTCGGCATGAAAGATAACGTTCAGGTCGATGTCTCTTTCCATGTTCCCGAAAATAAAGACATCTTCCTGCTCTGCTCCGACGGGCTGTCCGGCGAAGTCAAAGACGAACAGATGCAGTCCATCCTTCGCGAAACTGGTGACGACCTCACCACCGGCGTTCAGCGTCTCATCCAGGCCGCCTGCGATAACGGCGGTAAGGATAACGTCACTTGCGTACTCGTTCAGTACGTCGCTGATTAACCCACACCACGCATTCAACTAAAAAGCCGCTCAAATGAGCGGCTTTTTTGTTGTTATACAAACTTTTTTAGGAAAAAATCCGCAGTCTGACACATATAATAGATGGGGTTCTTGGTGAAACACTTGTGTAGGTCTAAAACCTACACAAAAACCCAAACCGACTCCCCCATACACACCTTCGCGCGGCGGAACCGACTTATCGCTTCTAACCGTTTAATCTTGTTTAGAGGTGCAAGCGAGCGACATTGCAGCGACGTATTGCGCGCCAGCCGCGCGCAGAGCGAGTGCGCAAGCAGTCATGGTGGCGCCCGTGGTCATCACGTCGTCGACGAGCAAAATACGTTCGGGCACGGGGCCTTCAGTCGAAAAAGCATCGACAAGGTTTTGTGCACGATCTTCAGCGCTCAAACCGGCCTGATGTACGGTATGACGTGAACGATGAAGACACTCGTCGACCAGCTTCACTTCAGCGTTCAACGCGGTCGAAAGCTGAGAAGAAAGCTTAGAAGCCAGCGTCCAGACTGGGTCAAAACCACGTTCCCGCAAACGACGCGGGTGAGGCGGCACGGGGACCACGGCGACGGGCACCTCAAACTGATGCGCAGCATCCATGATTTTTTCGCCCATACAAGCCAGCAAAGCCAGACGAGCTGCATAATCTTCGTGATACTTCCAACGCGTGATCATGCTTTGAATTGCGCCTTCGTAATAAAAGAACGAGAACGCTGAATCGAGCGCTTCAGGCGCCGGGCGCTCACCGGCAAAACGCACACCAACGCGGCATTCCTCACACAAGTGCGCGTTCGGCGCATCCAAAAGCAAGTCACACGAGGCGCAACGAGACGGCCACAAAAGATGACGAAGCGCATCAAGCGTATCCTGAAACATCTTACTACACCTTGTGATACGGCTCGTTCTTGATAATCGTCATCGCACGATAGAGCTGTTCATAGATCATCACGCGAGCGAGTTCGTGAGGAAATGTCATGGGCGAGAGTGCCAAAAGCGTGTTTGCACGCTGACGAATGCAGTCGTGATGACCCACGGCACCACCGATAGCAAATGCAAAGTCCTGCGAATTATCGATAATGCGTTCAATGATCTTTGAAAGCTGAACGCTATCAAACATTTTGCCGCGTTCATCGAGCACAAAAAGGTGCGTCGCAGGCGTGATGTTCGCGAGCAATTGACGAGATTCTGTCTCGCGAACTTGAAGTTCCGTAAGCTTGGGCGATGCCGCCGACTTTACCTCGATTTCACGAAGCGTGAGGTAATGTCGGAGGCGTCCCATATACTCATCGGCAGCGCTCCGATAGGGCGCGAATTTCATCTTGCCTATGGCCAGAATCGTTGCCGTTGGCATGATTAGTCTTCCAGATCGTCGTAAATTTCATCGGTCATACGAAGTTCAGGCGGAACTTCGATGTCGAGACGCGGCGCATCTTTCCAAAGACCTTCGATATCATATTCATTGCGCTTCGAACCGTTGAAAACGTGAACAACGACATCGGCAAAGTCCATCAGAACCCACTGACCATCGGCAAGACCTTCATTGCCGATGCTTTCGATACCGAGGTCAGCACAATCCGCATCGATACCGTTGGCTATACCATCAACCTGACGATCGCTACGACCAGAGCAAACTACGAGGAAATCCGCATAGTCACAGTTACCACGAACATCAATAACAACGGGAGCAATCGCTTTACGAGCAATCGCTGCGGCTGCTATCTTACGAGCTATCTGTTCTGACGTTAATTCTTCTGCCATAATTATCTCCTTTGGCGTTAGTTTTGGCTTTTGTGGAATTCATGCCTAAACATGAACAACTTACTAAATCTAAAACATCATAAGGCCATTCGCAATTTTTTTCGTCATCTTCGAGAATTTTAATTGCATTCTGCCTGGTGAAGTCTCTTCACAGTCAGCGCACAAACTGGTAAACCGTTCGACCGAATTTGGGAACGCTTCCCAATTTTTTGTGTGCGAAAAAAGAGCAAAAATGGACGAATTACAAAACCTTCAACCAGGTAAAATTAAGCGCAAAAACCGACGATCTCAGTCCGAAAGTTTTATGCAATTGCCAGAGTTATCGACACAGAGCAACCATTTTGATGATCCCTTGCTCGACCAATCCAACGACCGATTAAGTCTGAACGCGGTTGAAGCTGCCTCAAACGACCAGTTTTCAGACGCCCTGCTGGACGATCTTTTGAAATCGTCGACCGACATTGCGCTCGAAAACGCGGCTGCTGCTGAAACGCCAGCACGCGCCCTATCGATCGAACACATTGAAGCGACAAGCACCGACGACTCGACACACGAAGCCGACGGCGACTCGACGAACAACAATGGCTTGATCGATGAAAACAAGTCCGTTTCGCCACTAGATCTGCTGAATGCACCAACGGCTGCACCGCAACGCGATGACATCCGAAAACTGACGCCATCACGACGACCAAAACAAGCCCAAAACACTTCAACGCCACTCAACGTAGCTGCCTCACCCGTCCCAGAGGCCGTCGAAACCACGATTCAACGCGCAACCCATGCCGCTGACAAGACGCTCGACGCACTCGCTCGACTCGAAGCCGCTACCGATCGCGCAGAACGAAGACATTTCTTCAATTCTGCCGTCGCTTACATCCTTTTTTGCGTCATTCTAGCCCTCGGACTCTACTTCGCACTCAATTACAAAGCCGCAAGCAAATACGCTTTTAATGCCGCAAACCAGGAAAAATTCGAAAAACTCCTCAGCGAAAAGAAAATTCTCGACGACGTCTTTGAAAAAGACCAGCGCGCATCAAGCGAAGCATACGAAGTCTATCAGCTGATCGAACAAGGACGCTACGAAGAATCCATCGAGCGTTACGTCAAAATTCGCGCCGATCTCACACACCCCGCTGAATCCGCACTGCTCGAACAAAAAATCGACACCATTCGCTGGAAACTCGCAGATAACGCATACCACGACGGTATCGTACTATATCGCGACGAAAATCTCGAACAGGCTCGCGACGCCTTCTTCAAAAGCCTCAGTTACAAAGAAAATACCGCTTACACCGACACACTGCACTATTATCTGGCCATGAGCCTATATCAGCTCGGCGATTACGAAGGCGCAAGAGCATACTTCGAAAAAGCTATGCAAGGACAACTCGGAACCGAAATGGACGCCAATGCCCGCTACTTCCGCGCCATCTCTGCTGAAAAAGTCGGCGACGAAGTCGAAGCCTACTCACTCTTCGACCAATTCCTACGAAAATACAAAAATCACAAATACTCTGACGACGCCATAAAACGGCGCGCTAAACACGAAAAAGCAGCCAAAACGAACTGATCATGAAATTTTGGGAAAACGGTCTACGATTCAAATGTCAACAATGTGGCGCATGCTGTTGCGGCGAACCAGGCATCGTCTATTTTTCGCCCAAGGAATTTGATCGACTCTGCGAGTTTTTAAAAAAAACGCGCGGACTCACACGAGAACAGATCATCCGTGACATGATGAAACCATACGACGATTCCTTCACGGCGCGAGACGATTTTCCAGACGGACACTGCATCTTCTACGATCATGGCTGCACCGTTTACGAGGTCCGTCCTTCACAGTGCCGCGATTTTCCCTTCTGGAGATGCAACCTCAGAAGCCAAGCAACCTGGAATCAACTCGCCCGCGAATGCCCCGGCGTCAATCAAGGCGATCTACACTCCGCAGACGAGATCTGCGAGATCGCTGCAAACGCACGAATTTAACGTTCAAGCCGGACGTTCGGTAGTTTTTTGAGGGGGAAGTCTCCCCCTACGTGGCTATTGGCGGCGAAATCGTTTCGATGTAGATCCGTAGCATGCTACGGATCTACATCGAAACGTCGCCACGCCAATACGCC
>JAZUKH010000028.1:0-4279 GCA_045643185.1 Myxococcota bacterium
CTGAATTTGGTACGGCCGTGTGGTCTGTTTGAGCGAAGCGAGTTCCACACGGCCGACAAAAAAGGGCGCGGGGGTTGTCGGGGGGCGGTAGAGAAGTGCGGACTGCGCGTCTCTTCAGGCCCCCTGCGTGCCGCAGGCCCAGGCCTGCTCCAAAAAACTCTTTAAGAATAAATGTAGAAACAAATGAAAGTCCCCTCAGCTGAACAGTAACACGCCGGACAGGAAAAAAAGAAAATGTGTCAAAAAAATGCAAAATCGCGTACACTCTGTGCGCCCCGGAAACGTAAAATGTTCTGGGAATACATGTAGGTGTTTTATCTACTTGCAACCACCTTTGGGATGTACTAGTAAACTGGAACGGGGTTACTTGAGGCTCCGCACAACAGATAGAAGGATGATGTATGCGATTTCCTGGTATCAGAAAGGGCAAGTACTATTTCCCAGTGACGGAGAAAAAATCGACGGTCGTTGAAGGTTCGAGCGACAAACCCTGGTATATCGTGGGGCTTGATGAAGTGATCGTTGACCTTGAGATTCACGACTGTCCACAGGCTTTGCTTGGTGAACTTGGGTTGGTTTCTGGCGAAAGCGTCCAGTTTTCAGCTCAAGAGATCCAGCGCCTTCTTAAACGCGTGAAGGAAGAAGGGCTTCACGTTCAGTATGCGGCTGGCGGCACGGTCGCCAACACGCTTTGTAACTACACGCATCTTTCGGGCGAACCTGCGATCTTATTAGGTGCGATTCCCGAAGTGATTCGTCCGGGTTCCCCCGCGTTCGCGTATGTCGCGCAGACGCCCAAAGCGGTGAACCTCGATCACCTCGTCAGCGTGTCTGGCGAAGTGGGCATCGCGGTGACGTGCTTTACACCGGACGGCGATCGTTCGTTTGCGGTCGCGCCTGGGGCAAGCGGCGATTACAGGGCGAGTGATCTTGACGAGGAGGTGATTCGCAACGCGAGCGTGGTGGTTTCGAGCCTGTACACACTGGCGAATCCCAAACGCCCGATCGCCGAAGCGACGATCCGCTTTCTCGAAATGGCACACAATGCCAATGTGCCCGTCGCCTTCGGCATGGGGACGAGCGCCATCGTCAAACGTATGCGCGACGAACTCCGCGACGTGATCAGCAAGTACGTCAATATTTGCGCCATGAACGCCCGCGAAGCCGAAGCGTTGACCGGCATTTCCGACCCTTTGCTCGCCGGCAACGCGCTGCTCGATATCACCGATACCGTGCTGATCACCGAAGGTGCCCACGGACTCACGATGTGCGGTTACACCGACGACTCGGTCAAACGCGCTACCCGTGACGGCCTTCACTCGGGCTCGATCGATAACTATAACCAATATGAATACAGCCGACTGGTTTTGCGCAAAAACTGCCAGAACCCCGTCCGCATCTTTACACATATTCATCCGTATCTCGGTGGCCCCCAGAAACTCGTCAATGCGAGCGGCGCCGGCGACGCGGCCATCGCGGCCGTCCTGCACGACATCGCGGCTACCCGATACCACGCCGACATTCAGCCGGATTGCAAAAAACATAACCTCGGCATCGAATTTCTGACCTACTCCTCGCTGTCACGTAACGCGCAGTACAGCAACCGCGTGGCTTACGAGGTGTTGCGCAATAAATCCCCGCGTCTCGAAGCCCCCATCGGCAACGACAAGGAAAATGACGCGGATTAATCTGCTCCTCGCCGTTCGCACAAATTCGTGCGAATGGCCGATGGCGCGAAATCAATGATCGTTTTGCGGAGTTAAAAAATATGGCTGACGAGAATGCGTTGCTCGTAACGCTTCAGACGATGCAGAAATCCCTGAAGCGCGTGATGGATAGTTACAAAGCGCTTTCAAAAGCCCTCGACCGCTTCGATAAAAATGAAGCCCTCGATCGACAGGATTATCTCGGCGACGCCATTGCCGCCCTCAAAACAACCGATCTCACCCTGATCGGTTGTGCTGATCAAAAAGAACTCGTGTGCCGTGGACTCGAAGACCGTTTGCACTCACTGCGCTTGAATGCTCACCGCGCGCTCGTGACCGGGCTCACCGAACTCGTCGAAAATAAAAATCATATCAAGATCATTTCGGACAATCCGCTCGTGATCTACGTCCATCCGCTGACGCTCGAAGTGAATTTTGAGACCGCAAAAGCTAAATGGACGTACGCACACGAAGATATGGCAACGACTTCGCTCGATCCCAAAGAAATCATGAGCGTGCATGCCGACTTGCTGAACACGTTCCGTGCGCTGCGCATCGAATCCAGCCAGTTTTTTGGCATTTGCCACATGGCTTATCAGATGGCCCTGATCCGAAACGGGTTGAAGATCGGCGACCGCGTCGATATCGTCGAATTGCTCGCGCCGCTCAGCTGGCTCTGGCCCGACACCCCGTCGTCCAAAAAATCTGCGTTTCAGTTGCCCCGCTACCTGCTCGCTTATCAGCTCCAAAAACTCCGTGGCGACAAAATGCTGCAGGCAAATGGCTTGCGACTCGACCTCGGCGCTGCGACCGGTGGCACGACTCGAAATAAATCGAATGTCCTCTACGTCCCCCAAGGCGCCACCGAAGGACAGTATTACCTCACGATCTGCTTTAGAAGTGCTTGATCGAATAGACATAACTGTCACCCTTGATCGAGCGCCATGTGTAAAAAAATCACAAAGAATGAGGAAGTTGGCGTAAGATAGTTGCCCGAAAATTCTTGGCCATACCGATGGTTGTTGGAATCATCATGGGCTATTTCTGTTTTTGAATAAAACGAATGACCGAAAGTCGTTGCCAGACAATGACTTTCACAACCGATCTAAAGAGTTCCTGAATCCATGCTATCAAACGAAGAAAACAAACTTGTTGCCGCTCACATCATTCAGCGTCTCGGCGAAGGTGGACAGCCGCCTGAATTTGGTCTGGGCAGAATCAACGTTGGGAATGAAAGCTACCTGAATGTGCTCGAACACGAATATTTCAACTCGTTGCTCAAGTTCGGGTCGAGCTTCAAACTCGTTCAGGGCTACTTTGGCGGCGGTAAAACGCATTTTCTTCACTGTGTCCGCGAATTGGCGTGGAAATACAGCTTCGTGACGAGCCTGATCGAGCTTTCTCCGACCGAGTGCCCCTACGACAACCAGTTCAAGGTCTATCAAAATGTGGCAAACCACATCACGACGAAGCCGGAATCGTTGTTTGCGCCGCCTCAGTACGGCATCGGCAACGTCATTCGTCACGTCGTCGATACTCACCTGCAAAAACTTCAGGAAAAAGGCGTCGACAATGCCACCGCCAACGTTCAGGACTGGTTCAACAAGACCGTCGGAACCGCCTGGTGTGAAAGCAAATCCTATAGCCGCGCCGTGGTTTCGTTCGCTCAGGCCTACTTGTCGGGCGACTACGCACGCGAACAGCGCCTCGAAGCCTGGCTCGTGGGCGAAAATATCGCGGTGACCGAACTTAAAGATGATGGCGTCTACGAAGCCATGTCCAACGCGACCGGTTTCAAAATGCTGCGCAGTATGTTGCAGATGATCGTGGCCATGGGCTTGCCCGGCACCGTGCTCCTCTTCGACGAAGTCGACCGAAATATGTCCGTCAGCGCCAAAAAATCACACATCATCGGCGATAATATTCGTCAGGTCGTCGACCTCTGCGGAAGCCATCAGTTGCCGCATACCCTCTTCGTCTATGCCGTTCCGCCCGAATTCATGCGCACCGTCGTGCCCGATTACCCCGCGCTCTATCAGCGCCTCAAATCGCCCGTCGCACTCAGCGCTCGCAGCCCACAGGCCGTTCTCATCGACCTCGAAAAACTCGATCTCGCCCCGGCTGAACTGCTCACCAGGATCGGCGTCAAACTCATCGACGTCTTCGAAGACGCCCGCGACGTCACGCTCGACCATGCTTTGCAGACCAAAAACGCCGAAGCACTCGCCCGTGCCTGCTCCGAGGCCTACTTCGACGTCAATCACCGTCGACTTTTCGTCAAAACTTGGGTCGACTTCCTCTATGCACAGCTCGCGGATGGCGAGTCCGTCCTCGATGAAGAACAGATCAACGAACTCATCAGTAACGAACAGCATTCCTTCACCGAACAGAATGATGCCGAGGAGGAATTCGACGATTTTTAGCCGGTGATCACGTCTGGGAGATCTGACGTGACTTCTATATTATAATGTTAAGGGGGAAGTCTCCCCCTACGCGGCTATTGGCGGCGATTTAACGTAGAGACGCAAAATTTTGCGTCTCTACATAAATCGCCATGCCAATACGCCGCTACC
>JAZUKH010000029.1:0-7321 GCA_045643185.1 Myxococcota bacterium
AACGTCGCGGCGTCTTCGTTCATGAGCCACTTCCTCGGACCGATCAGCGGCGCCGCCATTGATCAGAAACAGTCCTATTTCCTCGACAAGATCGGTCAAAAATGCGGCAGCAGCCTGCTCAACCTCATCGACATGCCGCACATTCCACGTGGTCTGAACTCGCGCGCCTTCGATGGCGAAGGCATGGCCACCAAAACGCGTCCCATCTTTGAAAACGGTGAGCTCAAAATGTACACGCTCACCAACTACTATGCTCGCAAACTCAAGATGGAACCGACGCTCGGCAGCTTTACCAACGTCGTCTTTGGCGGAGCTCAGAACGGCCAGTCTCTCGAAGACCTGATCAAGGGCATCAGCGACGGTATTTTCGTCACGAGCCTGCTCGGCGGCAACAAAGACGCGGTCCGCGGCGACTTCTCGTACGGCATCGTCGGTATGGCCATCGAAAATGGTGAACTCACCACGCCGATCTCTGAAATGAACATCAATGGTAACTTTACCACGTTCTGGAACAACCTCAGTGCCATCGGCAACAATGTCAACCTTTACAGCACGCTCATGATGCCCTCACTCCGCATCGATGACGTCTCGCTTTCAGGCTCCTAACCGCGTATTTCTGGCCGCGATGCATCCTGTTGCACGCGGCCAAACTTATTTCTCAATAAACCGTGCAGGCCATCCACAAGCCTGTGGGTTATCTCAACAAGGGTCTTTTCATGCTCAAAGCTTATTATGATGCTCTTCTGGCGCGTTTTTTAAGATACGTCCAAATCGATACGCAATCTGATCCTGAAAGCACGTCGTATCCGACGACGTCCAAACAGTTTGATCTGCTTCGCCTGCTCAAGACGGAATGCGAGGAACTGGGGCTTTCGAACGTCGAACTCGACAAATACGGGTACATGACGGCGACGCTGCCTTCCAATACCGACAAAGCGTGCAAAGCCGTCGGTTTTATGGCTCACGTCGACACGTCGCCCGAAATCAGCGGTGCAGGCGTCAAGCCGATGATCCACAAAAACTATCAGGGCGAAGACATCGTGTTGCCCGACCGTCCCAACACGGTGATCAAATACGCCAACACGCCCGAACTGGCTGAGCAGATCGGCAACGACATCATCACGGCATCCGGTACGACGCTTTTGGGCGCCGACAACAAATCCGGCGTTGCAGCCGTCATGACGGCCATGCAGTACTTGCTCGACCATCCTGAGATCAAACACGGTGACATTCGTGTTGCTTTCACGCCCGATGAAGAAGTTGGTGGCGGCACGACCTACTTCGACGTCAAAAAATTTGACGCGTATTGCGCCTACACGATCGACTCGTCCACGCTTGGCATGCTCGACACCGAGACGTTCAGCGCGGACGCCATGGACATCACGTTCGAAGGTTTCAACACGCACCCTGGTGATGCGTACAAAACGATGATCAACGCGATCAAACTGGCTTCCGACTTCGTAGCCAGTCTGCCCAAAGACACACTGTCGCCCGAAACGACGCGCGGCCGTGAAGGCTTTGTCCACCCGACCGACATCAAAGGCGGCGTCGATTCCGCCACAGTTCAGTTCATCATCCGCGACTTTGTTGAAGCCAAACTCGTCGAAAAGAAAGACCTGCTGCTCAAACTCGCCCAGGCCGTCGTCGACGCCAATCCCGGCGCCAAGTTCACCTACGAACACCGCGTTCAGTATCGTAACATGCGCGAAGTCCTCGACAGATTCCCCGATGTCGTCAACAACGCGGCACAAGCGATCAAAGACGCCGGCCTGACGCTCCGCGAAGAATCCGTCCGCGGCGGCACCGACGGGTCGGAGCTTTCACGCAAAGGCCTGCCTACCCCCAACATCTTCGCCGGTGAACACAATTATCACTCCCGTTACGAATGGGTCAGCGTTCAGGACATGCTGAAATCCGCCGAAGTCATCGTCAGACTTGCCCAGATCTGGGCCAAGTAACGTTAAAAAAACCGCGCACGATCGCAAATGCGATCGAAGCGCAATGACATGCAACGCTACCTGTTTTCAACCCGTTGCATGTCAATCACCCGCATGGCGATGATATGAATAACCGTGGGCGTCGAAACCAATGAGACGCCCGCGACCTCACGCGGCATCACGCGCCCGGAACGGCGCGCGAAGGCATCGCGACATGATTTGTCAGCCAAAGATACTCACGTTGATCAAAACGCGCCCACAGATGAGCCTCCCGCCATCGGTCAACTCGACAGGCTGTTCCTGAACAAGACGCAAGCCATTAAATTTGGTACCATTTGTCGGCTCACCAAGTTGTCTTACGAAAGCCTTGCCATCCACATAACTGACGAGCGCGTGAATGCGCGAAACCGAACTATCGTGAATCGTCAGATCACACTTGTCAGCACGCCCTATCGTGATCTGCGTGCTTCGCCGGTTGAGTGTGCGCTCAAAAACTTTTCCGTCACCATCGGTGTAGGTCAAGATGACGACGCGATCCGGATTGACCGTTTGTAAGCACGTGTTCACATCCTTATCAAAACTGGCGATTCGGTTGACATCCTCCAACGTGGTTGGTTGGTCATGAAAGCCCATACGCCCGGTGTCTTGCGGCAAACGCTGCGCGTCTGCGATCACCACCGGTTTTGGCGGCTGAACGCCTTTCTCGAAAGGCGGCGGTCCATAAATGAGCAACGGGGGCTGATCAACTTGCGGCTGAAATGTTTTTTCCGGCTCGCTTCGAAAACTGGTCGTTTGATTCGCACCATCCAACATGGTTGGGGGGCCATAAATAAAGCCCATACGCTCGCTGTTTTGTGGCAAACGCTGATCATTTGAGTTTACCACGGGCTTTGGCGGCTGATCCCATCGAACGGGCGGCCCGTAGATGGGTGCAGCCATGCGATTTGACGATGTATCCCCACCGAGAAGAGGTGACGGCGCACCAATTTGCCCTTGAAACGACATGGGCCCGCCACGAAAGACCGCACGATTCACCATATCAGGCGGTGGGCCATAGTCCACCGCCATGACACGATTCACCATATCAGGCGGTGGGCCATAGCCCACCGCCATGGCACGATAGTCATTGGCACTCGGCGCAAGTCGAGCGACATCATCACGATCGTCTTGAGCCTGACTTTCGTCTTCATTCTGATTCGTCATTTTACCTTGCTGTTCTTGGTCATCCATCATCGTCAACGCCCTTATAAAATGTCTGTGAAATACAACGTAGGCAGATCATGCTATCAGTTTTGCGCCACGAAGCCAATTCTTTCGACCGAGTCAGCGTCAACCAACGAAGCATTGTCTGGTCAGTCATTCAAAAACTCAGCCGTTGCGAAGCCGCAGGCAAGCAGGCTGAGATTGGGCGAGCGGGGCGTTGCGGGGCGGCAAGCCCCGCTGAGGGGGGGCGCGGCGTAAGCATTAGCCGCGCTGGGGGGAAACTTCCCCCCACCTACCCGATCCTTATTCGACGTTGACCGAAGCTTTTTGCCAGGATCGCCCTTTCATACGGATGAGGAAGATCGTGCCGCGGAAACAGAGTTCGAGGCACATAGCGATCCAGACGCCTTTGAGTCCCATGGTTTTGGCGAGGAAATAGGCGAGTGGCAAGCGCACGAGCCACATAGAAAGGAAGCTCATGCAAGATGGGACGAGCGTGTCGCGGGCGCCGCGGAAAACGCCATTGGCGACGATGGACGCGCCATAAAGCGGCTCAGCAAAGGCTTCGATGCGCAAAATGATGGTGCCGAGCGACTGAATTTCGGGATCGGGCGAGAGGAGCGCGATCATTTGCGGCGCAAAAATGAACATGAGAGCGCCGGTGAGGGTCATGATGCCCATACCGATCGAAGTGGTAAGCCAGGCGAGTTTACGGGTGAGTTCGTCGCGTTTGGCGCCGATCGATTGACCGATGAGGGTGGTCGCGGCGGAGGCGATACCGTAACCGGGCATGTAACAAAGACTTTCGACGGTGACGGAAAACGAGTTCGCAGCAATGGCCGCCATACCGAGCGGAGCAACGATCTTGGTCGACGCGATCTGAGCGCCACACATCACGACCTGCTCAAAAGCGACGGGGGCAGCGATCTTGAGCGCGGCATGAAGCTGCTGACGCGAAATAACGAGGTGTTCGTCTTTGCGAAGGTGGAGTGCCGGCGACTTGACCAATAAGTGGTAGAGCATGAAAAACGCGATGACCAGCTCCGACAATGCGGTACCGAGCGCCGCGCCGATCACGCCGAGGTCGGCACCAGGAATCGTCAGTTCCAAGCCACCGATCGTGCATGACCAGGTCGGAAAGATCAACAGCGCGTTGAAGATCACGTCCAAGGCGCACATGACGATGTGCAAAACGCTGGGCAATTTCATATTGCCGCTGCACTGGATCATACCGCCCGCAATCGAATTGATCTGAAGGATCGGCAAGGAAAGCGCGAAAACGAGAAAATACCACGAGGCATTTTGCTGAATTTCGGACTGACCGCCCAACCACGCCGGCAAACAACCGCTGATGAGCGCCCCAATGATCAGCAGACACGTGCTCAAAATGAGCGCCGTGAGCAGCCCAAGCCGCACGATGTCACGCGCTTTCTGGTCCTGTTTGGCACCGATCGACTGAGCGATCTGAACCGTAAAACCGATGCTCGTGGCCATGCACAGCCCACCCAGCAACCATTGACTGGATGCGACCAAACCGATCGACGCAGCTTCACTCGACCCAAGATGCCCAACCATCGCCGCATCGATGTATTGCATCACGATCGACGAAATCTGCGCGAAAATCGCCGGCAAACTCAGCGTCAAAGTCATGACGACCAGTTGTTTGACCGTCAACGATTCGCCGTTACGCAGTTTTTTGAGATAATCCGTTTTCACAACGCGTTGATCGATTAGACTTTACGTCAGCTAAGGCCGAAATGGCCGAAATGCCAAGAAATTATATGAAATGAATTCGATCCATTCCAAAAAAACGCGGGCATTTTAGCAAAAAACGTCGACGTTTAAACCCATTAACACACGCCAATAACACCACGATCTTCATTTATATTTTGAGGGGGAAGTCTCCCCCTACGCGGCTATTGGCATTCGCCAATACGCCGCTACCCCTTCGACTGGCAGGGCCTGCCACGGCATTCATTCGCGTTGACACGATTACCGCATAAAAACCAGGTCAAAAGTGCTATAAATCATAAGCTTTCTGCGTTGGCATTTTGCTGGAATGCCCCTACGCAGTGAATGGTTATGATGACGTTGTGAGCCATGGCGCGAAGCATATCACCTGGCTTTTGGCGCAACCTGGCTCACCAAAGGATAACGCGTTGAAATTGAATATTAAATGTTTTGCTGGACCGGCGGCCAAGCCCTTTTGGTCGTATCTGGTCATGTGGCTCATCGCCTGTATTTGTGGGCTCATTCTGACCCTATGTTTGTTTTTACGACCAACGCCGTACGACACAGCCTACGTGATGGACAATTTGAAGTACATGCCCCACGCCATTTTTTACATGACGTATGGTCTTGCCCTCATTGCCTTTCCATTTATGGCCGTCAGCCTGATCATTAAGGATGGTCCAAACAGCCGCCTTCGTCACAAAGTCTGTGAAGGCATTTGTGCAGTCCTGCTCTCGCTCTCATTGCTTTACGAGCACATCGACAACGAGATTTTACGTTATTGCAACATGCACATCTCGCCAGATTTTTTGCGCACATACGTGTTGAGTGACGGCGTTCCTGTGGCGCTTTGGGACATGTTGGCGACCGACCCGGGCGGTTCAAACGTCTCGCTCATTCTTTTGGGCGTTCCCGTTGTTTTTCTGCTCACATGGATCTTTCTGGGTCGCCGCATTCCGTGCCCCCAACGCGTTGGTCGTGGCGCCCAATGGATAGGCCTGGCGCTCGTATTCATCGTTTGTGTGTTTTTACCAGCATTTTTGCGCACCGACTTGTTTGGCTCGAAAAACCGCCAAGCCAAGGTTGCGCCGCCAGCCGTGTTGATGCTCGACATCGTCACGACGTGGAGCACCGGCACGGCGTTCCCCGACGACATGCCAGCCCGACTGAGTGCCGCCCAAACCGAGTGGCAAAGCACCAACCACGATGCCCACTGGGTCATGCCGGACGCATCCAAACCTGGTTTGCGGCACTACGACGGCACTTGTCCGGCGGTCGACAAGCCTTACAACGTGCTGCTCGTCGTGTTCGAATCATTTCGTGCGCACAGCCTGACAAAGTTCAATCCACACGAGACCGTCGAAGCCACGCCGTGGCTGAACCAGTTCATTGAAACGCGCAACGCGGCCTATTACCCGTTCTACTACACGAATGCGCATCCAACCGTGGCCGCGTTTATGGCGCTCCACACAGGGTTGTTGCCGCACAACGCCAAGACGGTCGCCAAAGCCTACACGTCAAACAACCTGGGCTCGTTCGTCGACACGATGCGCCACCATGGCTATGAAGCTGCATACTTTGGCGCGTCAGACCCCGACTGGGATAACCAGCGACCTTGGTTGATGCGCTGGTACGACTCAGTTTCGTTCAAACCCGAGAACGACGAGCTTGATCGCAACGTCATGCACGACCTCGCCAACTGGCTCAAAACGGAACGCGACACAACCAAACCATTCATCGCAACGACGTTTTTGATCTCCAACCACATGCCATTCCATTTGCGCGAAGAAGCGCTTCGTTTGAACGACAGTGATGAGCTCAAAGACAAGATCTATAACACGATGCACTATGATGACGACGTGCTTCGCGAATTCATCGAGTCGATCGAACACGAGCCATGGTATGAAAACACGCTTGTCATTCTGACTGGTGACCACGGCATGGACCTTGGTGACCGCGGCGACGCGCCCGACTACAACAATCTTCGCACCGAAGCGGTCCACATTCCACTCGTCATTGCAGGCAACCACCCGCGTCTGCCGAAGGGACGCCAGACACAGCGCGGCAGCCACATCGACCTCGGCGCCACCGTGCTCGACCTGGTCGGCATTTGCGACGACACGACTTCGCAGGGTCACAGCCTGTTAGACCTCGACGAACAACGCCCCGTCTACGCCATCAAATACGGACGCAGTTCGATCTACACCCGTGACTGGTCAGCTTATGCGCTCGAAGACGGCTCCGTCATGCTGTTCGAAGCCAGTGATGATCTACAACAAAACGATGTTTCCCAAAACCACCCCGACGTGGCTCAAGCCCTCAAACAACAGATGGACGACATGGCCGTCGTCGTCAATTACAGCTATACACATCACCTGACGGATATGTGATCGATACCCCGGAGGCATGGTGCTTCGCGCCCCCCCCGGTTATGCAAAACATCGGCTTCC
>JAZUKH010000030.1:0-9435 GCA_045643185.1 Myxococcota bacterium
TACTTCATCTTTATCGCCTGGCTCATGCGCAATCACCCGACGTACGCCAACGGCGACTTGCACTACATCTAGTTAAGCGCCTTTTCAGCTACACTCAGCCTGGTTGAAGGCAGCCAGAACTGTAAACAATTTGTCTCGTTCAATACATTTTTGTCTTGACTCAATATACCTTATATATATGCTCATTTCAGTTTATTTACTCAAATTGGGGTCGACTGCGACTCGCAATTCTTCATTGTTTAGCCATCTAAAACGTTGGAGAGATGTTTTATGACACGCAAACTGTCGTTTCTTTCTATCATGACCATGACTGCGCTTCTTGCTTCTGGATGCTTGCAAGATCATGATGAGGAGCAAAAACAAGCCCCATGTAAGACAGGCAATGGTTATACATTCATAGGGATCGTTGATATCAACGAGTCTATCACTCCAAAATCTGATGACAGCAATGAAACACACAAAGAAGGCATTTGCTTCGGGGAAGAAAGCTGTCACCGTGACGAATTAAACAAGACGCAGTTTTGTAGTGTCTGTGACCCTGGTTATCTTACCTGTGGAAAAGGCGAGTGCAGCATCGATGCCCTCACTGATAAAGAAAACTGCGGTGCCTGTGGCCATAAGTGTGACAACGGTCAAACGTGCAACAACGGCAAATGTGAAGACGAACAAAGCGACACGCCCAGCTGCACTCAAAATGAACTGAGATGCGCTAAAAGTGGCGATAGTCTTGAAAAATGCGTTAACAACACATGGGAAAAGAGCGAAGACTGCCCAAACGGTTGTCAGAATAACGAGTGCATCGTCAAAATCTGTGAAGACGACCAGGTAGAATGTGTTGACGCCTCACACGCTCGTATCTGCAGCAACAATGCCTGGAGCGAACCCACTGAATGCCCGGAAGGGTGCGAAAATAACGTGTGCAAAGACAAATGCACCGTTGGTCAAACCAAGTGCCAGAACGACCAAATTATGCGCTGCGATAACCAAAACAAATGGGTTGAAGAATCGAATTGTTCGATCGCGCCCAACCTGACTTGCAAGGACAGTCAATGCGTTTGTCGTGAAGGCTCAACCGAATGTCCAAATATCCCGGGATGCATCGATCTGACCAACGATGTGAACAACTGCGGCAGCTGCGGCAATGCGATCGAAACTAATTCTGGTAACTACACCTGCCAAAACAGCAAAGTATGTACGGTGAACGGCGGAGGATGTTTCAGATTTCAAACTTGTGGTGAATGCTGCGATCCAAACGCCCAAGGTTACGTCTACCTGCTCAAAAAACCAAACTGTCAGAATCCGATCTCAGGCATTTTCCCAAAAGACGGCTCGTCAAAACAGTTTTTTGCCAGCGATTCCCGCGCTTCGAATAGTGATAAATACTGCCTCATCCCTGAAGACATTGAAACGTTCTATCCGACAGAAAAAGACAACTGTTTTGCACTCGAATCCGAAATCTCTCACTTGTACGATGTCACCTCGTGCGGTGTTCTAGGAGACTTCCACGCCTGTGATCTCAAAAACAGTGCTGATGAATCGATTCAAACATGCGACCTTGGACGTTGCTGTATCACAGGTGCCGGAGAGAACCACGAAGTTTGCAACTATAATACTCGCAAGGTTGATAGTATTACATGCGCCCCGGATAGTTTTAAGGGCACTGACTGTTGCTCAGGCTACGCCTATTATGCACTGACCCCAAATAGCAATGGCCCTCACATATTTTGCACAGACGATCCAAACTACTGCGACAATAATCCACATTCAGGCACTTGCACCATGCTCTAGACCAAACCTTTCAGATCAACCAGGGTGAAAACTGAAAGCGCATGAACGCAAAGCGTTTCTATGTGCGAGACATATAAAAACAAATATCGCCACAGAACGTATTGAAACTAAGCGGCTGGAAACCGCGCACCGGCAACGCCGGTGCTTACATAACCGTGTCTGTCAAAGCCGAAGGCAAGACGGGCACGGCTAACGAAGTCTTCACCTAGATGCGGCGCCCGTCATGGCGGGCGCATGATTTATTTCTTACGAAGCCAATCCATAGCGTTGAGTAACAACACGCGGTTATCAAGAGAATTATCAATATAGCAGTTTTCAGTTGTCAAGGTGAGCCCAAGGTAATTGGTGCCATCACCGATAATAGCGGAATCACCGATTGCCACGATCCTACCTTTTTCGTACTCGGCGGCGATCATGAAGGGCACGTTACTCGATTTTTCGGTCAAAATGGCTTTAGCCTTAGAGCTGTCAAAAATGTCGAATTCGGCAGCCCCATAGAGTCCCGTAGATCTCACTTCACCTGCCGCACCTTTAATGATCTCGTGGTTTTCGGCGCCTTCGGCGACCTTGGTCGTACTATTGCTCTCGTACGAACCGCCCAAAACGTAGAATCCAAACAGGTTATTATCTGCAGACGTGACGCCCACGTCCATCGAGTTTGGCATGATCGCGAGCATATTATTGATTGCCATGACGGAATCGACGCCATTGCCATCGCGGTCAGCCCCCCAATGGTCAACAATGATCATAAGCCCACCACCGTTTTTGACGAAATTATACACGGCCTCGGCTTCACTCAATTCGAACTCTGAACTCGGTTCAGGAATGACCAGTATGTCGTAGGCTGACAAGTCCTGCGGCTTTTGTTCACCGAACGTAAGCATACGATCCTGCGGCAGCGTCTCAACGATGTAGTTGCCCGAATCGAGCAGGTCTTTGCCAAAACCAGAAAGTGAACCGTGCCAATCCGTTTCGACCGCCGGCTTGGAAGGATACGGATGACGACCGGTTATATCGATGACCCAGTCAACGGCGCCAGCAATCTCATGGTGAGCATTGTCAAACAACACGCGTGCGCGTCCACCCAGATCACAATCTGAAATATTGGCATGCAAGCAATCAGGATCCTCACAATCTTTCAGACCGTCCCCATCATTGTCGACGCCATCCGAGCAGTCCGCGCCAAGTTCCCACCGCGGCGCTTCGTTTTCACAAACCGTCACTCGCCAATTCTTATAACACGAGGGATCAGCGCAATCGATCAAACCGTTCGGTCGATTTTTAAAGTTTGCATGCAAATTTTTGCCGTTTGCATTATCAACGCCGTCTGAACAAGTGGCGTCAGAGTTCTCGGTCCCTTTGCAGTATTGAACCAAGGGCGAGTGATTGCATTGGTTGTTATTGCAATCGAACCAGGACGATTCGGTACCATTTTTGTTCACGGTGTGAAAGTCGTTTTTGCCGTTAGAACACTGTGCGTCAGTACTTTCCGCATCGGGAATCGGTGCCTGCAACCCAACATCAGCACGAAAACAAAAACGTTTCGAGATCCTGCACTGTCTCGTACAGCCAAGTCGGCCATAAGCCAACACGTCGTCGAGATCTGCGCAAGTTAACCCGCCAAAATCTTCGCCATCGCATTCTTCATCGGCGTCCTTGATGCCGTCATTGTTGCACGAAGGCTCGTGACAACCCGAAAGGTCGAGTTTGCAGGAGGAACTACATGCGAGCGTGCCGAGGTCCATACCAATATCGAGCCCCGCACAGGTCATTCCGCCAAAATCGTTGCCATCACAATCCTCGTTGCTGTCCTTGACGCCGTTACCGCACGAATCATCCTTATCATCACACGACGCCAAAAGAAAACATGTCAAAAGCAGAGGCCAAATTCGCAATTTCATAACACCGTTCCTTTCAAAAGGTTCCCAAAGTCCACAAACCGGGGACAACGCCCCTCAACCAGCGCATTTGTGGAAAACATCATGTTTGACACGAGAACGCGTGATACAAACATATCGTTGCGCAGCCGCGCACATAGAAAAACTTGCCCCACTTTTCAAGCAAAAAGAACTGTTAAAACGAGGTCGAGTCACCTTCACCAAGGTGAACGGCGTACCAGACACACGGCGGATCACAGCTTGTCGACACGACGCGATGGCGTTGATGCGGATGAATACAACGCCAGTCGCCTGCGCGAAGCTCGTATTCACGACCTTCGATCTCCAACACGGCTTTGCCGCTCACCACAAGGACGATCTCGGTCCAAGTCTGGTCATAATACCCCGTGTCAGGCGACGTTTGGCCTCGACTAATGATGCGTTCAAAACGCGCATCGCCAATACGGATCAGGTCTTCCATAAACTCAGTTTTAAACCCAAGCTTGTGGATATCTTTGTACAGGCAACCACCATCGGGATCGATCTCCGCAACGTCGAGGTCTTTTTCATAATGATAGAGATCGATGCCGTCGTGGAACTCATCCGTTTTGACATAGCCATTTTTTTCATAAAAATGCTGGTTTCGTTTTTGATAAGCCGGTGTATCGAGGCGCCACAAGCGCGTCGCACGAAAATTATTCTCGATCCAGCGAAGAACTTCGGAACCAATGCCGCGATTCTGGTATTCCGGCAAAATGGCGAGGCACCCCAAACAAGCCTCACGTCCAGAGCCGACGAACACAGTCAAACAGCCCACGGAATTGCCGTCTTCGAAAATCAGCCACATTTTTCGTGAAGACACATATTTTTGAATGGTTTCGGGATGCTCAAACAACTCTGGGCCTTCACCCAAAACGTCTTTGTCTTGCTGAAAAGCAGCTCGAATCACGTGATGAATCGTTTCAATATCGCTTTGGATCGCACGCTCGATCGTAATCATGTTGTAATCTCACAAAAATACACGTGATATAAGATTCGTATACCCTTGATCACGTCGATGCTTAAGCATCGACGTGAAATACAAACAAAATGGGTTACGAACAGTTCACCATGCCTTCTATGTGTCCGAGAATATCATCGGTGTTTTTGATCGAACACATGAGGTTATTTTCGCACGTCTCAGAAGAAGAGATCGTACACATGGGATATTCGCAGCTGAGGTTGCCGCAAACACCGCCATTCGAAGCACAATCGGTCTTTATGACCGTCGTTTTGTCGCAGGAATAGCTCGTATTGCCGATACAACCATGTGACGCGATCAAAACCGTAAGTTTGGAAGCGTCATTTTCATCAGGCACACAGAGAAGGAGCGTTGAAATGCCCGTTCCATCGCCGTTATCCTGGTATTCACACGATGCCTCGCCAACCTGAGTGCATGGTTCACGGCAATCGGAGTAGCCTTTGTAGCTCGTACACGACGTTAGACCATATTTATTTTTAGAACAATCGTTGTCGACTTTGTAGTGATCGTCTGCATCACAATAGCTGAGAATGTTTCCGTTGCAGACGCCCTGGTCGGTCAGGTCACCGCATGGTTCGCCATCCAACACAGGGTAACAGATATCGTAATCAGCATAGAACTGCATATCTTTGACGCATCGACCATGGTCGGAATACAGCGTTCCGTCATCTTGGCGATATTCCTGATGAACGCAGTCCATCGTTTTGACCGCGCCATTTTCACAACGGTTGAGCGTATTGCCGACGCACTCACGTCCACCGACGGGAACGTAAGCCCACACGCCTTCAGGGGTTTTCTGACAAAGCGACAAATTATTGTTGGCATCGCACACAGCATCATCTTTTTTGCTTTCAGAACAAGTAGCGACGCAGGTGCCAAGCGAGGCAACGCACTGAGAACCAGACGGGCAGGTCGTGCGCTTGATGGAGCCATTCGAGCAGGTCACGGCAGTATTGCCGTCGCAGAGGCTCATCTGAACGTCTCGCAAGGGCGAGCCATCCACCTTGGCACAGTGCTTCACATATTCGATGTCATCGGATTTTGTGCAGGAGAATTCCGGTTCATTCGCCTCACAAATATCGTGACAGTTCGCTTTGCCATCGATCGTCGCACAAACTTTGCCGAGTGAGAGACAATCAACGAGTTCCGGGCGTTCATTGGTGTAGCGCAAGTCACAATAGGCAAGCCTGTTGCCGATACAGGTACCGGCTTCAGAAAACACGTCGGTGCAAGCAGCAGGCTTGGAACATCCGACCAATCCATTACTATAGGTCACGCACATCGAATCGATGCCGGTCTCTTCAAAGCAAGAGCGCGTGACAATGCCGGACTCGGTTTTGTAATCGATACCGCGTCCATCCGCCGAGCAAGTACGTTCCGCATCATCCACGGAAATATTCGGTCCCTCGCCTTCGACGCATGAGCCGTTTTTGCACGTCATTCCGGCGTCACAAACCGTGTAATGCCAGCGCAGATCAGCCCCACATTTTTTTACGAGTCCAGCCTCAGTACAGCCACTCTCGTTGGGCGTGCAGAATTCGGTCTTAGATTTATCGAGGCAAATGGCGCCCTGAGTCGAAAATACACAAGCTTTGGATTCACAAGCAGTTTCGATCCATTCACCAGTTTTGCAGGTCAACAAACTGGTGCCGTCCGCATTACAGGCGGTCGCGTTTTCGTCACAAAGCTTATCCGATTTGTCATCACAAGCAGCGACAGAAAGCGCCAAAAGCGCGCATCCGATCGCCAAAAAGCGTTGATTACGGTGATGCATGGTTCTCTCCTGATGCACAGAGTTAAAACGCCCATGAGGGCAAGGCAGATCATTATGACTGAATTTGACGCGGGATTAAATGTTTTTTAACACGATCCAACTCACATAAGGTGCATTTTGACATCGTTGAGCGATATTTTCCCCCAACTTGCCATGCTAATGTTCCCCCACCCTGCGCGCCGCAGGCCTGGGCCTGCTCAAATAAAATGCTCAAGGATCAACGCCTAATCTAAAACAAATTGTGATCCCCGGGTGAGTAGGAATATGCTAATAAAAAAAAAAAACGAATTTTTTTCTTGACGAAGTGCACGCGAACGCGTAAAAGCGACGCCGTTCGAACGAACCGCTTGCGGTTCGATGGATATGCGAGAGTAACTCAGTGGTAGAGTGCAACCTTGCCAAGGTTGACGTCGCGGGTCCGAGCCCCGTCTCTCGCTTATCGATTCGACATATATTATGCGAGAGTAACTCAGTGGTAGAGTGCAACCTTGCCAAGGTTGACGTCGCGGGTCCGAGCCCCGTCTCTCGCTCTTCGCTCTTTTACAATTGAAGAAAGCATTTATGCGAGAGTAACTCAGTGGTAGAGTGCAACCTTGCCAAGGTTGACGTCGCGGGTTCGAGCCCCGTCTCTCGCTTATCGATTCGACATTTATTATGCGAGAGTAACTCAGTGGTAGAGTGCAACCTTGCCAAGGTTGACGTCGCGGGTCCGAGCCCCGTCTCTCGCTTGTCGATTCGACATAATATTATGCGAGAGTAACTCAGTGGTAGAGTGCAACCTTGCCAAGGTTGACGTCGCGGGTCCGAGCCCCGTCTCTCGCTTTTTAGCTTTCTTTTGCGAGAGTAACTCAGTGGTAGAGTGCAACCTTGCCAAGGTTGACGTCGCGGGTCCGAGCCCCGTCTCTCGCTTCTAAAAAAAAGACCCATTTGGGTCTTTTTTTTTTCCTTCATATCGTTGTCGCTGTGATAATTTTGTGACCACGCGCGGGTAGCTCAGTTGGATAGAGCGTTGGCCTCCGAAGCCAAAGGCCGCGGGTTCGACTCCCGCTCCGCGCATCTTCTTTTCTTCGTTTTGGAAGGCAACTCACGCATGGATGACGCTTTTTTTAGAGACCTCATCAACCATGCGCTGAAATTGGGCGCCGATGACGCCTTTGTCGATGAAGACAGAACCATTCGCGATGTCGATCACATCACGGGGGGAAGCGTCTCGCAAATGCGACGGATCGACCACAAAACGACTTTGTACATCAAAGCCCATCAGACTTTCATGCCTTTGCAGCTGAACCTGGATGAACACCTTCAGACCTCGCTCGCGACCCTTCAGCAGCGTATCTCAGAAGCCCTCAAACTCGCTCAGCTCGCCGACGCCTGGTCGACCGACGAATGTCTGCACACCATGCCGCCACTCATCGAAGACGACACTTATCGCTTCGTCGACCCTTTCGACGACGATCCGGACGCACCGCTCAAACGACGTCGTGAACTTGAGCGCTTTTTGAACGCACGAACGACCGAGCGCGCACCGATCCTGCTGCGCGACTACGCCGCCGTCGGGTCACTCGGCGTCGCTTTCGACTTCAAAGCGACACAAACGATCGCGCGTCGCACACAGCGACGCATCACGGCCACCCAGACGACCACGGCATCGTCTGGCTCAACACGCCTTGAACGCGCCATCGCCCATCAACACCTCGACCAGACCACCGAGCTCCATCTGCCCGACTACACGCAGATCGGATACGGCATTGATCCCAACACCAGCGACGCCACCCCCATTATGGACATGAAGACCATAGCCCAGTTTTATGGCGAATCACGCGGTGCCGCACAAAATTACATCAACCCCGGGCCGGCAATGATCCTCGGCGCCTGGTCGACCTGCGTCATCCTTCACGAGACCATTCACCAAAGCCCGTATTACCTCGCCCAGACCGAGCAGATCGCCATCGACAGCAATCGCGGCATTTTACAATGCTCCACGCCGACCTCAAGCTGCTCGGCCTACGCCATTCACCCGACGACCGAACACGAGCTCGCGCTCACCGACATCCTGGCCCAGTGCGAGGACGGTACGCTCTATCTCGATGCCCCCACATTCCTCGTAAGACATCCGGATACATCGATAGACATTACTTTTTCGATTGCACGAAGTGTGCGCCACGCCTCATGGAGCGGCGTTTTTCGACCTGTCACGATCAAGTTCGTTCCCCACAATTTTTGGAAATGGGTTAAACTTGGGTTCGGCCCTTTGTGCCGAATTTCCCTCCACTGCCAAAATGGCGAACCAACTTTTCAGGCGCCCGGACTTTGGCTCGGCGCTGCCCCAGGAATCGTCTAATGCTTTGTTCTTTACCTCTGCCTCAAACCACAAACTACGTCATCAACGTCGAAATCGAAGGCGACACGATCCACGCCATTTTGATCGTTCCAGCCCCCGAAACCGTTGCCACACTGGACAGCCAGGTCGGGAATATTTCCGCGTTGCAGGTCGTTCGTGAATTCATGAACGCGTACTTCGACGAAAACGCCGACCCGGTCACGGTCGAGCACGCGCTTCGAAAGCTTTTGCCGCGTCTTGCGCCAGCCAAGACCGACTTCGCGCAACGCGTTCGCAACACCTTGTTGAGCCGAGTTCAGTTCGGTGAAACGGCAACCTACGCGGAACTGGCCAAAATGATCGGAAACCCACTCGCCGTCCGCGCCGTGGGTCAGGCACTCAAAGCCAATCCATTTCAGATCGTTGTGCCCTGTCACCGCATCGTTTCTAAAGACCCTGACAAATCGTTTTATACGGCCGGCACCGAGATCAAACAGCAGCTTCTGCATCACGAAGCCGCCTGTCTGCACATCCCGATGACCGCACAGACCCCGTTTTAACCCCCCACAAGCCCCGTCGCGCCCCGCGTCGGGCGTATCGGCAACGCCGATAGACCGCGCGCGTCCGGCGTATTCGCGAACGCGAATAGCCGGCG
>JAZUKH010000031.1:0-16436 GCA_045643185.1 Myxococcota bacterium
CCCGGTGTGGTCATGTGAAATTCTCAACCAATAAAGAATTGTGCAGAAACAGAGAAATGGCCGTGTCGTCGGGATGGCGTTTGGGATTTTGGGAGGGGGAAGTCTCCCCCTACGCGGCTATTGGCGGCGATTTGTGTAGAGACGCAAAATTTTGCGTCTCTACATAAATCGCCATGCCAATACGCCGCTACCCCTTCGCCTGGCGGGGCCAAACACACGTTGATGCGGCGTTGTCGTTGGTTTTACAGCGTTTCCAAAGCTTTTTGACGAACGTCAGCGCGAGCCTGCTCGATGAGTTTTTGACGCGCATGCAACCTGGCCGTCTCGTTATCCAATGCTTTAGCCTCTCCTCGCCATTCTGGAATGACGAAGGCTTTCCACTCGTTGTCGCACGAAATGTCGGCCGGAATGGGGCGTCCGAGTGGCGCGTCTTTGAGCGCGGCAATGGCTTTGTCGCATGAAAAAAGCATGTCGTCGTATTGGCTGAACGGCCCGAGTCGACAAGCTTCGTTGCTCTTTTCGTTCATCGTGTTGGCAAACGCGAAGTTGAAGAACTGGGCGTCTCTTGCATGACCGCCTTCGTTTTTGAGACGTGGCATGCCCGCGACGACGTTGGGATTGTTTTCGAGTTCAGGCGGATCAACCACGTTGTAGCCCATCTGAGCGCCGTTCATAAGTCCGAGCGCCGCCGCGAGCGCCATGCGGGCCTGATCCGTGTGTACGAGTGCATAACTGACGGTATAGCGCGCTGGTTGGATGTAGTCGGCCGGGTGTGCCGCGATCTCGTCGGCGAGTCGCTGGTCACTCAGATCGATTTCAGGCGTCGGAAGGTTGTCGATCCAAAGGTCAGCCTGGGCTTCCTTGATCAACAGGCTCGTTTCGGCATCCGAAAGCATCTTTGCTTTTTTGGCATCCTGGGCGAGTAGCATCATATCGATGAGCGCGCCAAAACGGTGGGAGTTGAGCGTATCTTTCGCATCGGTATCACGAACAAAGTCTGGCAGCCAGGTTTCACTTAGTTCAAAGTCGGCCTGTTTCAGGATCTCGTCGTTGACGGAGGCGATGTAAGTCGTCTGAGCCGTTTCGACGGCATCTTCTTCTTTTTGAGCACAGGCGTTAAAGGCGAGCGCCGTGAGCGCGGCAAAAAAGAGGTATTTTTTCATGACGTTATTGCAGAGCAGAGGTATCGAGCGTGTGATGAAGCTCGGTTGAAAACGTGACGATGTTGTGTGCGATGTCATCCAGTATAGCACGTTTTTCGTCATTGGAATCCGCTTCGACGCGAACGACGAGGACCGGTTGTGTGTTGGATGAGCGCATGAGTGCCCAACCATGTGGAAAATCGACGCGTGCGCCGTCGAGCGTGTTGGTCGGTAAAATTTTCTGGTAATGTTCGACGAGTTTTTGCGTGAGGTCGAATTTGATGTCGTCGGGGCAGTCCATTCGGATCTCCGGCGTGGCGTAGGACGTCGGAATGTCGCTGAGCAGGTCGGTGATGTTGTCGCAGTCGGCCTGTGCCGCGATCTCGAGCAAACGGGCGGCGGCGTAAATGGCATCGTCGAAGCCGAACCAACGTGACTTGAAGAAGAAGTGGCCGCTCATTTCACCAGCCATGGCGGCATCGAGCTCGACCATGCGCGTTTTGATGAGGGCGTGGCCAGTCTTGGTCATTTCAGGGCGACCGCCGTGTTTTTGAATGTCGTCAAAGGTGAATTTGGAGCATTTGACGTCGCCGAGCAGGATGGCACCGGGTTCTTCGGCCAGCACGCTGCGTGCGAAGAGGACGAGCAGGCGGTCGGCTGGGATGATCTGACCAGCCCGGTCGATGACGCCGAGTCGGTCGCCGTCGCCGTCGAGGGCGATGGCGAGGTCGGCATGGACTTCCGCCAGTTTATTCTGGGCATCGACGAGGTTTTTCGCGACGCTCGGGTCGGGGTGGTGGTGTGGAAACGTGCCATCTGGTTCGCAAAACAGCGGTGTGACGCGGCAGCCGAGTTTTTCGAGGATCGACGTGACGAAGGGCCCGGCGACGCCGTTGCCGCCGTCCACCACGACGTGAAGCGGGCGCGCCAGGTGGATGCGCGACACCACGGCGTCGCTGTAGGCACCAAAAATATCGTGCATCGTGTGCGAACCGGGCTGAACACTTGGCAGGGGCTGGTCGATCGCTTCGAACACGGCCAAAATGTCTTTGCGCTCAAACGAACGGGCGCCAATGCTCATCTTGAGCCCGTTTTCGTGCACTGGGTTGTGTGAGCCCGTCAGCATGATGCTACCATCAGACGTGATGGTGCGCCCGGCGAAGTAGAGCATGGGCGTCGTGGTTTGACCAAGGTCGATGACGTTCACGCCGCCTTCGTTGAGGCCAGCGATCAGGTTTTGAGCAAGTTCGGGAGAATGAGTGCGGGCATCGCGCGCAACACAGACCGTGGCACCCGCGTGAAAATGACTCAGCGTAAGGGCTCGTCCGATCTTGTGAACGGCGTCCGGCGTGAGTTGGGTGCGTACATCGCCACGAATATCGTAGGCGCGAAACATATTTTTATCCATGATTCAGGATTCCTTGTGCAGTCTCACGAACGATCGCGTAGGCATCGTTCGTGGCTTGGGTGAGAACGGCGTTGTCGTCGCTGTTTTTGGGGTCAAGCGTTTGGATGGCCGTGGTTCTAACGAGCCAGTCCGGGTGTTCCGCAAGTTCACGCAATGCCTTTCTGGCATTGGGTTGGGACGAAAGCGCAAGGGCCTGGATGGCTTCAAACTGAAGTTTTTTGTTGGCCGTCTGGTCGGTGTATCGAATGATGTCGTCGAGGTCGCCAAGGTCGTATCGTGCGACGGCGCGCATCGACGCCGTGGCAAGTTGAATGGCGGCGTCGTTGTCGGTCGTTTCGATCCACGTTTTGAACTGGGGTTTTAGGCGCATGAGCGCTTCACGCACGGCCTGTTCGACGCGCGTATCGGCGATGGCCTGGCCAAACACGCCGTTTGGCGCGGTCAGGTCGTCGAGCATGCGCAGACGCGCTGCATGAAAAACGGCGTTGTTTGAACCGGCCAAAACGCGCTGAATGGCTGCCTGAAGGGCTGCTTTGTGTTGGACGAGCCACTCGGTCGGCGCCTGAACGTCGCCGTCACGTTGCGAAACCGCGTCATCCAGCATGGCTTCCAGGTTGATGTGATTCGCGTAGTAGCCGGCTTGCGTATCAAAAATTCGTCCCTGGGCTTCAAACGGTGTGATGGCTGACAGGTCGAGTTTGGCATCGCTGCGCGTGAGGCTGTTCGCCACGTGGGTGCGCAGGTCGCCGCCGACGATCCACAGCACTTCGAGACGGCGCTGAGCCGCCAGGTCGTCGCTCAGTTGTGAGATCATCCAGAGCTGATACGGGTGGAAAATGTCACTCGTGACGTTATTGCTGGTCGCGTCGGCGAGTACTTCAGCAAAGTTGTCGGCGCTGTATGACGGTTGCAAACGCTTGAGCACCGTGTCGAGTGAGGCGTTGTTGCTTTGCTGGGTCGTAACGGCCCAGGCGGCCACGTTTTGAACGGCTCGACTCGGGTCGGATTTGGCAAGCTGCGTGATCTTCTCGGAAACGACGTTTTGGCGCGCCAAACCGAGGATGGCGAGCATACGGAACGAGTCGACCGGCGCGTCGAGCGCTTCGGTCAGGGCTTTTTGCGCGTCTTTGCCTGGAATGAGGCCGAGCGCCCAAAGCGCGTGTTCGCGCAGTGCGCGTGGATGTGAGGCATCGTTGTAGATCTTGACGAGTTTGGGCACTGCCACAGGCAGCTGGGCGTGTGCCATGGCGCGCACGGCAACGAGTTGTTTGTCGCGATCGAGCGTGTTGTTGCTGGCTTCGTCGATCTGGTTCGCCAGCGTTTCGATGACGGACGCATTGGCCAGCCATTCGGCCGCGTTCAGCCCCTGCGTCGCGAGGGATACGTCGCTCGAAAGCATCGCCTCGGTGATGGCACGCGCATACGTTTCGGACAATTCGTGCAGAGCGTGGCGATCTGCAATGGCCGCGCGCGCCGACTTGGTCAGGATCGCCTGAATGTGCGGTCGTGCCTGTAAATTCGCGACGCGGATCAAGATCTCGACGTAAAGCTCTTTGTGCTGGTTGGCATAGAGTAGCGGCTTCCACGCATTTTGAAGTGAGCCGAGGTCGTTTTTCCAGGCGTGGTAGTCGATCGCGCGTTCGGCGGCTTTGAGAATGAGGGTTTCGTCGTTGGCGTGCGAGACGATCTGCAAATAGATCTCGTCCGCTTCAGCATCGCGCCCCGTCATCGACAAGCTGGTCGCGTATTTGTAGGCGTACGACTTGTTCTGGGCGTCGATGAGGCTCGCTTCCTGGTAATAATTTGCCGCTTCGGCATAGAGTCTGAGCTTGGTGAGGATATCAGCGAGTTTTTCGTTGGTCTGGGCATCATTGGCATCGATCTCCAACGCCTGTCCGAGATTCTTTCTTGCTTCCTCAAACTCGCCATGGTTCTCGTTAAACTCGGCGAGGGCGATGAGGGCGTTTCGGCGAGCAGCCATTGTCGACTGTTCAGTGAGCGATTCGAGCGTCTGACGGGCTTTTTCGCTGTCGTTGGCGGCTTCGTAGAGCGAGACGAGCGTGTGTTTCATGGCGTCGTCGTTCGGGTGCGCGGCCGTGTAGCTTTCGACGGTCTCAATGGCTTTTTGCGGCATGTCGAGCGCGAGGGCCAGCAAAGCGGCGTAGCGCGTCAACGTGTCGTTGTCGGGGGCCAACTGCGCTTGAGCGACCGCCTGGCGAATGGCTTTGGTGCCATTGCCGCGCGATGACTGGATCTGGGCAACGGCGCGTGCCGCGACCTGCGTGACGGCGTCTGTTCGGCACGTGTCGCGCAGTTGCTCGTAAGCGCTTACGGCTTCGCTAATCTTCCCGTTACGTGACAACACTTCAGCATGGCTTTTGAGCACCTGGCAGTCGTTCGGATTCGCTTTGACCACGCTGGCATACAGCGCGAGCGCTTCGTCGGCATAGCCGTGTTCGTCGTAGATGCGCGCGAGCGTTTCAAGGCGCGTCGTCTTATCCATGTTGATCGTTTCGATCTTCTTCCAGGTTTGGAGCGCCTGGGCCTTCTGGTTCTGCATGTCGTAATAGTCACCCAGCGCCTCGATCGCGTTGATGTCGTTCGGGTGATTTTTGACTTCGGTCGCGTAGATCTCGAGGGCTTTTGAGCTTCGACCGTGAAGCAGATAGGCATCCGCGATGCGCTGAAGCTTGTCAAAGTCCGATTTGAACACGTTGCGTGCCTGGTCGAGCACTTTGATCGCGTCGTCGGTGCGTTTTTGCTGAAGATAAGCCTCGTAAAGCTCGTAGTGGTATTCAAAGTTGTTGCTGAGCGACTTGACTTTGAGTCGATCGACGCGCGCTTTGTTGGCGTCGTCGACGCGTCCGTGGCTACGCAAAAAAGCGATGTATTTTTCGCGCGCCTCGGCGTTGTCTGACTGGGCTGAAATGGCTTTTTTGTATTGTTCTTCAGCTTTGTCGGCCTTGCCCGTTTCGTCGTAAAGCTGCGCCAGTTCGAGGCGCTGCTCGACACTTGGTGATTTCCACTGGGTTTCGAGCGTGGCTAGCAGGTTTTCGAGGTCACCCGCGCGTCGCGCGATGTCGATCTTGCGCGAAGAAATCTCGCGTTTCATCCAGTGGCCTGCGCTCAGTTTGGTTTCGAGCGCGTCATAGACTTTTAGCGCTTCGTCATCGCGATATTCTTCTTCCCACAGCGTGCCGATGTCGAGGTCCAGACGATATTTTTCGTCGGTCGAAATGCCGCGTGCGTTCTTGGCTTCGGCGAGTGTTTGACGGGCTTCGGCGAGCATGTGATTCTGTTCGTAGATCTGCGCCAGCTCTCGTCTCAAAAATAGCGAGTCGTCGAGTTCGATGAGTTGACCAAACGCAGTTTTGGCGCGGTTCATGTCGCGTCGCGCGATCGCCATTTCTGCGATCGCACGCAAGATCTCGACTTTTTGGTCTTTCGACGTCGTCATGCTCAACGCGCGTTCGTAGGCGTTCGTCGCTTCCACAAAATTCTTGGATTCTGCCTCTACACGGGCGATCGACATGGCCACCAACGCCGTCGACTTGATCTTTTCGGCTTCGCGGTATGATTGCATCGCCTGGTCGAGGCGCCCGCCATAACGGTAGATGTGACCCAAAACCATGCGCAGGTTGTAGTTGTCCGGCTTTTTGGCGACTTTCTGCTCGTACGTTTTGATCAGCTTTTCGTAGGCTGAGCCTTTGCCGACCGACTGCATCATCTGGTTGAAGGCATACGACTCTTCTGGCGACTGGTCCACCAGTTGCTGATACCGTTCCGCTCTCCTCGCCTCGATCGAATTGTCGTCGGCATTCCAATCCTGAGACTGGGCCGGCGTCGGTTCAAAAGCTAGACCGGCAAACAACGCTGCGCCCAGTAGAAAACAAGTTATTTTTAAGGCTTTTATGCGCATAACAGATGTTGTTCCTTAACGTTACAGCGGTAACGCCCTAACCCATAAACCATTCACGACATCTGTTTTGGAAAAACGTGTTGATGTCTCCAAGAGGGGCGTTACACCTTCGCGGGTGAACGTATTTCCTTATCCATTGTCGCTTTTGGTGATGGCTTTTAACCAATCGGTGAGCTGTTCCAGCTCATCGCTTCGCTTTTTTGACTCGGTCACGATGTAATAATCGTCGTTTACGAGAACCAAAACCTTATTTGTACCAAACATTCCGATTGTAGGCACGAGTTCAATGCTACTTACGTCTCTAAAATCGACAGATTTTTGTTGATAGGTCGTCTCATTCAGCGTTCTGGCAAAAATCATCTTTTTGCCATCGACGTCGATGTAACAGATGCTGGGTGAGATCATGACTTTGATGACGCCGATCAGCAGAATGATGAGTACCATGATGAGGATGTAGTAGCCAAAGAATCGTTGGAAAGCGTCATTTCTGGACGAATAGTCGAAGACGTATTCGGGAAGATAAAGCGCCAATACGACGAGGAAGGCGATCGCCAGAAGGTTCAAAGCGGACGTGATGATCCGAAAAAACTGCGTCGCGGGGGTCGGAGTGAGGCGAATGATCTGGTGGACGATGGAACCGACGGGGAATGAGAAGGCCGTCTTGGTGAGGATCTCCGAAAAATTCGGGCACGTGGGCTTGATCAGGCTTTGTTGCGTCGTCAATTTGTCTTTTGACATGGGAGATCCTCGTTGGGGTTGGGTAAAAAAACAGGTACAGTGAGTTTAATTGAGGGCATTGGCAGCGGCTGCGAACATGTCGCCTCGCTGACCGTAGCTTTTGAACATGTCGTAGCTGGAGCAGGCCGGTGAGAGCAAAACGACGCTGGCGTTGAGGTCGCGAGCCTGATCGTACGAGACTTTTACGGCATCTTCGAGCGTTTTGCAGCGAATGATCGGGCACTGCAGGTGTTGTTCAAGGCATTCTTTGTGGAGTCGCTCGGTGAGTGCGCCGATGAGGACGAGGGCACGAACGTTGGTCTTCATGAGTTCGATCCACTCGGTGAGTGAGAGGCCCTTGTCGACGCCGCCCGCGATGAGGACGAGCGGTTCGTTGATGGTCGTGAGTCCGGCGATCGCCGCGTGGGGGTTCGTGGCCTTTGAATCGTCGATGAACGTCACGCCGTTGAGCGTACGAACGGTCTGAATGCGATGGGGCGGCAGTTTGTAGCTGTCAAACGCGTTGACGATGGCGTCCCACGCGCAGCCCATGACGAGCGAGGTCAACACGGCGCCCATCACGTTCATGGCGTTGTGGTTGCCCTTCAAGTGCGTGCGTTCGAGCGGCAGTTCGTGCGTCACCCCGTCAAAGCAGAACGTCATGACCTTGCCGTCAAACCAGGCGCGATCGACGGCGTTTGTGGGCAGATCCGCTTGTTTTGCGGCATACCAGACCACGCGGGAGCTCGTGTAGCGGTCCCACTTCGACATGTATTCATCACTCGCGTTGAGAATGACGACGTCGTTTTCATCCATGACGTTGAGCGGACGTCGTTTGGTGGTGACGTACGTGTTCCAGTCGTTGTGAAAATACTCGGCGTGGTCTTCAGCAATGTTTGTGGCGATCAGCACTTTTGGCCTGAAATTCGGGCAAAACGACAACTGAAACGCACTCGTTTCGACGACGAAGCAATCTTGCTTGTTTTCGTCGCAAACAGAGGTGCAGAGCGGAATTCCGACGTTTCCACCCATGAGGTTTTTGACGCCGCACGTGTTGAGCAGATGGGATGTGAGCGTGGTCGTCGTGGTTTTTCCGTCAGTCCCTGTAATGGCGACGAGCGGCGTGTTGGTGGCGAGTGCGCCCAGGTCGAGTTCGGCGAGGACGGGCACGTTTTTTTGAGCCGCAAGCTGGAAGATCTCGGACGAGGGTTCCAAGCCCGGACTGGTCACGATGATGGTCGCGTCGCCGATTTCGTTGCTGCCGAGCACGAGCTGCGTGCCGGCAGGCAGTTTGGCTTCAAATTCGGCGCGTTTGGATTCGTCAGCCGTGTCGGAAGCGATGATCTTTTTGTTGAAGGCGGAAAGCAGATTGATGGCCGCGAGGCCCGAGCCACCCAGGCCAAATACGGCCACTGTCTGGTGTTGGGGAAGGGGATCTTTGTAAAACATGGCAAATCTTGTTTTGGCGTTTTCAGCGACGTCGCGGAAAGAGGGGGTAGCGGCGTATTGGCATGGCGGCGTTTCCATGTAGATCCGCAATATCCATGTAGATCCGTAGCACGCTACGGATCTACATGAATACGATATTATTTACATGGAAACGATTTCGCCGCCAATAGCCGCGTAGGGGGAGACTTCCCCCACCCCAAAAAAAACAAAACGAATTAGATATATTGCACTCTGTTAATGATGATGTGTCGCTTTTTTTTGGGCGTGGTGATGACGACTTCATCGTCGACGTCGTGTCCAATGAGCGCGGCGCCCATCGGGGATTTGTAGCTGATGTGGTGTTCGTCGGTCTGGTCCATGGGGCCGACGATCTGGCAGGTGAATTCTTCGTCTTCGTCCTCGTCGTAGAGGTCGAGCGTGGCGCCAAAAAAGACTTTATCGCCGCGTGGGATCTTGGGATCAACGACCTGCATATCCTCGAAATTTTTGCTGAGGAAGCGCAGTCGGCCATCGATCTCGCGCATACGGCGTTTGCCGTAGATGTATTCGGCGTTTTCGCTGCGGTCGCCCTGGAGGGCGGCTTCGTAGACGTCCTGAACGATTTTGGGGCGTTCGACGCTTTTGAGTTGTTCGAATTCGTCTTTCAGAATTTTGTAGCCTTGCGGCGTGATGTATTGAGTCATGATGAATGTAAAAGTGTTGCGAAATATGGGTCGCGGTTAATCGAAGAGGTCGATGCGGACGGGGTAGGCGCCCGGTGCGACGTAGAACATACCTTTGTCGGTGATGCGCAGATTCGGGATGACGGGCAGAGACATGAATGACAGGGCGGCCATGGGGCGAGCGAGCGTGACGCCGAGCGTGTCTGCGGCGAACTGGTCGAGTTGTTTTTCGGCTTTGACGACGTTTTCTGCGGTTTGGTCGCTCATGAGTCCGGCGACGGGCAGGGGGAGAGTCGCGGTTTGTTCGCCGAGGACGGCAGCCTGACCGCCGTTCATGTCGCGGATAATGGCGGCGCAGCGCATGATGTCGTCATCGTTCATGCCGACGACGACGATGTTGTGTGAGTCGTGTCCGACGCTTGAGCCGATGGCGCCGCGCTGAATGCCGAAGCCTTTGACGAAGGTGACGCCGAACGAGCCGGAGTTTTTGTGGCGCTCAAAGACGCAGACTTTGGCGAAGTCGCCGCTGGGCACGACGTTGCCGTCTTTGACGACGGGGTCGAAGCGCTCGACGGTCGTGAGGATCTGGCCGGGGACGATGCCCATGGCGCGCGCCTGACCGGCTTTGGCGGGTACGGCCAGTGCGGCTTTGTCGGGCAAAACGACGTGCATTGCCGGCGCCAGCGTGTGTGGTGCGGACGGTTTGACGGGTATTTCAGCGCCGTCACGCACGACGAATCGGCCGTCGTGCAGCACGTGGACGGGCATGAATTCGGTGAGGTCGTCGGCGACGACGAGGTTGGCGTTGGCACCGGGGCGAATCGCGCCCACGCGGTCGTCGACCTTGAAGTGACGGGCGGCGTTGATCGTGGCAATCTGCAGGGCGCGGATCGGCGACATGCCGGCTTTGACGGCGCGCGCGACCAGGTGGTTGATGTGACCGCGCGCCATCATGTCGGACGGATCGAGGTCGTCTGAGGCAAACATGAAGTGGCTTGCGTTGAATTCGTTGACGAGCGGCAGCAGGGCGTCGAGGTTGCGTTCGCTCGAGCCTTCGCGGATCATCAGATCCATGCCGCGACGCAGTTTTTCGCGCGCTTCGTCGAGGCTGGTCGATTCGTGGTCGGACGAAATGCCGGCGGCGATGCACGTGTTGAGCGTTGAACCGCCGACCATTGGGGCATGCCCGTCGATCACGCGGCCGGCGGCTTTGAAGTCGGCGATCTTCTGCAAAACTTCGTCGTTTTTGAAGATCACACCGGGGACGTTCATCATTTCACCCAGTGCGACAACGTTGTCGTCGTTCAGCAACGTGCGGAGCTCGGCCGGTCCGAGGTCATTGCCAAAAGTCTCGATGGCGGCATCCTTCAAGGCCGGCACGCACGACGGCGCCGTAAAAAACACGTGGATGCGGCCATTGTCGGCGGCGCATTCGCGCTGGTAGCGCAGGCCGTCCAGCCCGGACACGTTGGCGATCTCGTGCGGATCGGTGACCACAGCGCCGGTGCCAAAACGCGCCATGACGCGCGCCGCTTCGCCGACGGTCAGCTTGGTGCTCTCTAAATGAATGTGGGCGTCGATCAGGGCCGGGTAGACGTAGCGACCGCCCAGGTCAATGACTTCGTCATCGCTCAAGCCTGTACCGACTTCTGCGATCTTGTCGCCCTTGATCAAAATCTCGACGTTCGATTCAATTTCGCCACTTAAGACGTTGACGAGTTTCAGATTTTTTAGAAGCATAGAACACCTGTATCATGCGTGGCGCGTAACGAAAAGCTATCAGCCAGGTTTGGCCTTCAGTAAAATTACGCGTGAAAATAAAACCGCCGCATTATAGCGACGTTCTTTCAATCGTGAATAGATATTTCCGCATGATGCTCGTCGGGATGCAGCGCGGCTTGTTGTAAGGAGGATGCGCGCTGCGTTCCGACCGGGCGGTAATTTTAGCGTCTTGGAACAGCCGGCAAGCCGTCGGTGCTGAGTGAGTGTTGGATGTGCTGTGCAGCATCTCGTGGAACGATGGGCATTTCCGGGATCTCGGTGAGTTCCGAGATGGGCGTTTGCCAATTGGGATTGTAAGCGGGCGTTTTGTTTTCGTTTTCGAGCGCGCGGGCGATGATCTCGTCGGTCAAGATCTCGGAATCGGCGGTGACTTCGTTGACGAATGCCGTGCCTTTTGGAATGTTGGGGTTGGGGATGTTCGCAGCTTTTTGTTTTTCGATTCGACCCTGTGCGATGAGCATTTCGGACGTCACGGTTTGCGGCTTGATGGGTTCGCCGGTCGTGGCGTCAATGGGGACGGGCTGACCAGTCTTGGCGTCGAACGCAATGGGATTGCCGTTCTCGTCGGTGAGCTGCGCCTTGGAGAAGCCGGATTTGATCGCGTCAAAACCGATGCCGAAGACGCTCATGACGTTGGAAACGGCAATGAAGGCGTTGGCATCGATGGCTTTGACCGTCTGGAAGATCGCCTGGGACTCGCGTTTGCGCGCCACGAGGTAGATCGTCTTTCGGTGTTGTTTGGTGTACCAGCCGATGGACTCAAAAAGCGTGGCACCTCGGTGATGCTTGTGGATGATCTGGTTGCAGATCTCGTTGTATTTGTTGGTGAAGATGAACATCTGCACGGATTGGCGCATACCGTTGTGAACGAGGTCGAGCGTGTAGGACGAGACGCCCATGAACACGAAACCGTAGGCGATGCGCTGCAGATTGCCTTCGGGTAGGAAGTAGGACATCGAGATGACGCAGGCGTCGAACATGACGTAGACTCGGCCCCAACTGATGTTTTTGTACTTCGAGATGATCATGACGATGATGTCGGAACCGCCCGTCGAGGCGCCCTGCATTAAATAGGAGGCAATGCCTGAACCGGCGATGATACCGGCCATGACGCTGCTCAACAGCGTGTCTTCGATGAGTTTATGGTCGGGGATCGGGATGAGGGCGAGTAGGATCGTCAAGCCGACGATGCCATACACGGTTTTGATGCTGAAATCTTTTCCGAGCACCCAAAAAGCGATGGCGCACAGAATGACGTTGAGTCCACCATACGTCACGGACATGGGGATGTTGGTGAGGTAGTAGACCATGGAGGAGATACCGCCAAAGCCGCCGCCGACGATGCCGTGTGGCAGAATGAACATATTCCAGGCGATCGCGTATAGGGCGAGTCCAAGCAGAATGAAGAATTGTTCGCGGATGAACGAGAAGAATTTTGGGTGCTTTTCAATGATGGACATAGCTTCGGTCTGTCTGATCCAGTGAGCGCAAAAAAGAAAAACTCGGTTGCCCAGGATGCCTTGGAACTTGTGCAAGCCAGGCAAATTGAGCCAGCCATTTTACGCCAAATGCGAGTGAAAATAAAGCGCATGTCTTGATTTGGCGGCGTTGGGCATAAAAATTTTGTGATAAACGGGCAAAAAAAAAGACGTTCGAATGAACGTCTTTTTTTTCATGCGAGGAGGGGGGGTCGAACCCCCACCCTGTAAACCAGGACCAGCCCCTCAAACTGACGCGTCTACCAATTCCGCCATTAGGGCTTTCGCGCTACAAAGATAGTCGCTTTTGACTTATTTCATAAGTCAATTGTAATTTATAATTAAAAATTTTTGAATTTTGATTTATAATCGACGGATGCTATGCATTCCATTTCTATAAGCCACCCTGGACGACAAACAGGAGCATGGGTAATGACAAATGGTGTTGATGGAAATTTCTGCTCAAATATTTTGCTAACTATTTCATAATCCGCAATATCTCGAAGGTAAACAATTATTATTTGCGCGTCGTTATATAGATTTGCGCCTCCTTCTTCGATGAGCTTTTTTACGTTTAGCAACATTCTCTCTGTTTGCTTGGCTATATCATTGATATATAAAATATTACCTTTGTTATCGATACTTGCTGTACCTGAAATTATAATATGTTTTCGGTCGCCGTATGTTATCGAAACACCGCGTTCGAATGTTACGCCATATTCGTATGTCGGATTTAGATAGTCTTTGGCATATAGGAACTTAATTTGTTCATTGTCAAAGCCATCAAGAGCGTATGCGTCAAATATGGTAAACACATTACCGCGGTTGCTTCTTCCGCCGATTCCTGTACTTGCTATGTAATGCGTCTTGGACGTAAGATTATGATTCTCAAATATTTCTTTTCGCGCCTTTACTATGTTGCTATAATTGTTATCTATGTCGTTGACAAAAAACCAAGTGCGTATGCAATTGGTTTCTAACGTCATCTCTTTGCTAGCTAAAATATCAATGTATTTGCGAAGTATATGGTTTGTTTGAAAATATGAATCGTTTTCGGCAATTTGTAGATTCCCTGTCCATAAATGCCTGTATCCATTGTTTTCCAAACAACACGATTGACCAAAATTTTCAACTTCGATGTTGCTTGTTGTATAGCACCAAACGGCTATCTTCGTGCCATCGAGAGGTGGCTGTTGCACGATTGAAATAGCACCTTCCGCATTGGATAAATATGTATCTAATGCGTGCGCTTGATTGGCAGCGTCGCTTAAGAAAAATCTGCGAAAGACGAAAGTCGCTTCCTCTAATTTGTTAGAAATAGTTTTCAGGGCATTGAAAATGGCATTAAGTTGTTGCTCGAAAGTCAACTTTCTGTCGCTGATTTTCAATAATATTTGAAATTCTGAGAATTTCAAATTATCATTGAATGATGAAATTTCAGCAATAACTATGTCATTTTCAAGATATTCTATACGATACATTCGACTCCGTTTTTAGATTGATGTTCGTCTGCAAAATTATTAATTTCAATTTTGAAACAAATGTTATTTTTAAAAATATAACCTTTAAGGTTTGAAAGTTGAAAAAGTTGAAGGTTGAAATCGCCCGAAAACTAGTATCTCGTATCTCATAACTCGTAACCATCACTGCGCCTTGAAAAGGCAACGCCCACATAGCCCAATGGCAAGCAAAGCGACGCCTTGGGTAATAGAGCGCCACACCTAAAGCGCCTTGAAAAGGCAAAACCTTTTATTAATTGATAATTGTCGCGAGAACTCCTATCTATTATCTCGTAACTATCACGATATCTCTATTGCATGCTACGCATATTGTTATAGCTCAATTATTTAGTATATTTTAAGATATTTTTTTTAGGAAGTATTGCACGAGAATAAAAAAGCGTATATCTTTGCAACCGCAAAAGAAAAGACTTCTGTTGCAGACGGGGTCCCTTCGTCTATCGGTTAGGACGAGAGATTTTCATTCTCTAAAGAGCGGTTCGATTCCGCTAGGGACTACAATTAATAAAAGAATTAATAAAAAATTTAAAACCGTATTAAAATGGCAAACCATCGTTCTGCAATTAAAAGAACTCGCCAGATAGAGAAGCGTAGACTGCACAATAGGTATTATGCTAAGACTGCGCGTAATGCCGTTAAGGCGCTCCGTCAAACTACTGACAAAGCAGCAGCTATTGCGCTTTTGCCACAGGTTACTTCAATGTTGGATAAATTGGCAAAACGTCACATTATTCACAAGAATAAAGCGAGCAATCTTAAATCAAAATTGTGCAAATATATCAATAAACTTGCATAATTAAATAGGGCATAATGGTCCCTTCGTCTATCGGTTAGGACGAGAGATTTTCATTCTCTAAAGAGCGGTTCGATTCCGCTAGGGACTACCTGAGCCATTCTCGAAAAGAGAATGGCTTTTTTATTACTCTTTCTTTATATGGATACACTATCGAAGAACGATAAATTATTTACGCATAGCTATCTGCTTATTCTATGCGCTAATTTTTTGCTCTATTTTGGCTTTTATCTCATAATGCCTGTCTTGCCGTTCTATTTGGAAGAAATTTATATGGCCGACAAATCGACCATTGGTGAGGTCTTGTCGTGTTATATCGTCGCAGCTTTGTGCATCCGACCATTCTCGGGTTATCTCTTGGATACTTTTCAGCGAAAGCCACTTTATCTTTTGGCTTATTTGATATTCTCCTTAGTTTTCATTGGTTATATTTTCGCAGGATTCTTATGGCTTTTTGTCTCTTTGCGTATTGTCCAAGGACTCGCGTTTGGTATGGTGACTGTCGGTGGTAATACTATTGTTATTGATATTATGCCTTCGTCTCGAAGAGGCGAAGGCATTGGCTATTATGGCATCGCCAATAATATGGCCATGTCTATCGGACCAATGATTGGACTGTTTATGCATTCGATTTATTCGTTTAATACTATTTTCGTCGTATCACTTTTGTCGTGTTTATTTGGGTTGGCTGCAGCAAATGCTATAAAGACTAAACCAAAAGAACATATTGGTCGTCAGCCTTTGTCGCTCGACAGATTTATTTTGTTGAAAGGCATTTCGGGTGGCATCGCTTTGCTGTTGTTGTCTATTCCTTACGGAATGACAACAACATATATCGCTATGTATGCCGAAGAACTTGGTATCGAACAATCAGGAACATTTTTTACTCTTTTGGCCGTCGGTATTGCTACTTCGCGCATCTTCGCAGGCAAATTGGTCGATCGTGGTTATAAAAATCAAGTAATAACGATTAGTACTTTTTTCGCAATTTTGGTTATTGCGGCGATAGGATTGTGCAAGCCAATCGCCGATAGTGGTTACAATGTTACGATATTGTTCCACGTATGTGCTTTATTTATGGGTTGGACGTATGGAACATTGTTCCCAGCATATAATACTTTTTTTGTCGATTTAGCGCCTCACAATCAACGAGGAACCGCCATATCTACATATCTAACATCGTGGGATGTCGGTGTGAGTATTGGACTTTTGTTGGGCGGATATTTAGCACATTATATCGGATTCCATGTGGCGTATTATGTTGGTGCATTGTTGATTGTCATTTCGTGGCTCTGGTTCAAATTTCATGTTACTAAACGTAATTAATTGATAATATTCTTCAATCAGTTTTCTAAACAGAGTTATATTTTTTTATGAGGTAAATGTGGTTTTGTAATCAATGAGAACTAACAAAAAAATTGGGGTAGCGCTACGCGCTGCCCCAATTTTCCAAATGGAAACGTTTCACAACGTCCCTGAATTTTCAATCGACTTCTATTATATTATCAAAACAATTTCAATTATAATCTAGGACTCTCGTCGCCAAAAAGAAACGAGTTTTCATAT
>JAZUKH010000032.1:0-5540 GCA_045643185.1 Myxococcota bacterium
AGGCCGTATTCGCGGAACGCGAATAGGCCGTCATTCCATGTAGCGTCGTAGCATGCTACGACGCGAAAACAAGGCCGTATTCGAGGAACGAGAATAGGCCGACATTCCATGTAGCGTCGTAGCGAGCTACGACGCGAAAACAAGGCCGTATTCGCGGAACGCGAATAGGCCGATGCAAAAATACATGAAATTCATTAGTATCAACGACAATGAAATGTGGTTAATTTTTCGCCCAAAAAGGAGTAAAATATGCGCCGCGTTTTTTTGGCCTCCCGAAAGGTTGGCCTGATTTTGTTTCGTTCACAGGAGAGATAATCCATGAATTTTCAGGATCTGGTCTTGACGCTTCAGAAATACTGGGCGTCGCAGGGCTGCGTCGTTCAGCAGCCGTACGATATCGAAAAAGGCGCGGGTACGTTCAACCCGGCCACGTTCTTCCGCGCACTTGGCCCCGAGCCTTATTCGGTCGCTTTCATCGAACCGTGCCGTCGTCCGGTCGACGCGCGCTATGGCGAGAACCCCAATCGCTGGGGCGCTTACTATCAGTTCCAGGTCATTTTGAAGCCGAGCCCCAAGAATGTCCTCGATTTGTACTTCGGTTCACTCAAGGCCATCGGCATTGATCCGCTCGCGCACGACATCCGCCTTGTCGAAGACAACTGGGAAGCGCCGTCACAGGGCGCCTGGGGCTGCGGCTGGGAAGTCTGGGCTGACGGTATGGAAGTCACGCAGTTCACGTATTTCCAACAGGTCGGCGGCATTCCCTGCAATCCCGTCACTGCTGAGATCACCTACGGCCTCGAACGTATCTGTATGTATATGCAGAACGTCGACAGCATCCACGAACTTCAGTGGGTCGGCGATATCAAATACAAAGACGTTCACCTCCAGGCTGAGATCGAACAGTCCAAATATTACCTCGACGAAGCCAGCGTTGACCTCGAATACAAACTCTTCGAGATGTATGAAGCTGAAGCCAAGCGCCTCCTCGACATGGGACTTGCTTTCCCGGGCTACGACCACGTGCTGAAATGCTCGCACGCGTTCAATATTCTTCAGGCGCGCGGTGCGATTTCCGTTACCGACCGTCAGTCGTACATCAACCGCATTCGCACGCTCTCACGCATGGCCGCTGACTGCTATCTTAAACAGCGCGAGGAAATGGGCTTCCCGCTTCTCAAAAACGGTAAAAAGGAGGATTAATCATGGCTCAGTCACTCATTTTTGAATTGGGCTGCGAAGATCTGCCCGCACTTCAGATCAACATGGCGATCGAATCGCTTCGCCAGGGCTTTGAAGACCGCTGCAAAGAAGCCCGCATCGCCTATGGTGCCGTCAAAGCTTATGCGTCGCCGCGCCGTCTGACGCTCCTCGTCGAAGATGTCGCCGAACGTCAGAGCGACCTCGAAACGCTCAAAGTCGGTCCCGCCATGGCTGCCTGCAAAACGCCCGATGGCGCTTGGACGCCCGCCGCAGCCGGCTTCCTCAAAGGCCTCAACGCCACTGAAGATCAGATCGAAGAAGTCATTCAGGAACGCAAAAAAGGCAAACCGATGGCTTATATCGCCGTCAAAGTCTGCGAAAAAGGCGATGACACCCGCAAACTTCTCGGCAAGATCCTCGAAGACGACCTCGCCGCGATCCACTGGGGCAAACCCATGCGCTGGTCCGATGAACCGACGCTCTTTGCACGCCCTGTTCACTGGATTTTGTGCCGCCTCGGCGACGAAGTCCTGCCGATGAAATTCGCCGGCGTCGAATCCGGGTCGCTCACCTACGGCCACCGCTTCATGAACCCCGCCGCCATCGAAGTTAAATCGACCAAGGAATACGTCGATAAACTCCGCGCCGCCAACGTCCTCGTCGATACCGATGAACGCCGCGCCAAAGTGCTCGAAGAAGCCAACAAAGTCGCCAAATCCATCGGCGGCACGCTCGTTCCCAACGACGAACTCCTCGAAGAAGTCGTCCAGATCCTTGAATGGCCTGTTGGCATCGTCGGCTCGTTCGATCCCGCCTTCCTCAAGATCCCGCACGAAGTCATCATCACGAGCATGGTCACGAACCAGCGCTATTTCAGCGTCGTCGATGACAAGGGCAACCTCATGCCGAACTTCGTCACGCTCAGCAACACCGAAGTTTACGACCGCGCCGTCGTCGCTCGCGGCAACGAACGCGTCCTCGTCGCACGCCTCAAGGACGCCGAGTTCTTCTATGCCGAAGACCGCAAGCACGACCTCGAGTATTACAACGAAAAACTCAGCCACATGCGCTACATCGAAGGCATGGGCTCGACTTATGACAAAGTCCTTCGTGACGAAGAACTCGCCATGACCGTGGCCGACCTCTGGAACGGCGCCGTCGACAAAGACCACGTCCGCAAGACCGCTCACTTCTGCAAAGCTGACCTCGCCACGAACGTCGTCTACGAATTCCCCGAAGTCGAAGGCATGATGGGCGATTACTACGGCCGCGAAGAAGGCCTGACCGACGATGTCTGCACGGGCATTCGCGAAACCTACAGCCCGCGCAAAGCCGGTGATCCGGTCGCCGCAACGCTGACCGGTGCTATCGCTGGTATCGCCGACAAAATCGACACGATCACCGCGCTCTTCGCCCTCGGCCGCATCCCGACCGGTGCCGCCGACCCGTTCGCCCTTCGCCGCTGCGCCGTCGGCGTCATGCGCACGCTCTATGAGCATCATCAGACGATGTCCCTCGAACCTGTCGTCCGCGCCGCCATCAAATGCGTCCGCGACACCGAAAAACGCCTCGGCACCAAGCCCGTCACGACCGACGATGAAGCCCTGTGCAAACAGATCCTCGACTTCATGCAGACCCGTCTGCGCTTCATGCTGAGCGAAAATCACGCCGTCGAAGTCATCGACGCCGTCCTTGCCGTGTCGCCTCTGGCCGACATCCCTGCCCTCATCGGCCGCGTCGAAGCCATCAGCAAACACCGCAGCTCCGAGATGTTCGCAAGCCTCGTGACGACGTTCAAACGCGTCGCCAACATCGTTCGTCAGGCCGGCACCGTCGACGCCAAGCTCGACGCCTCGAAATTCGAATGCGACGCCGAACGCGATTTCGCCAAAGCCATCGCCGGTGCCACCGACGGTTACAAAGCCGCCATGGCCGCCAACAAATTCGAAGACGCCCTCTCGATGCTCGAATCCCTCCGCGCGCCTGCTGACGCCTTCTTCGAAGCCGTTCTCGTCAATTGCGAAGACCTCGCCGTCCGTAACAACCGTTTGGCCCTTCTTGCCTCGGTTCAGGCGCTCTTTGACGTTTATTGCGACGTCCGTAAACTCTAATTAATGATAATTATATTTATATAATTATATTGCGGCGGCTATTCGCTTTGCGAATACGCCGCACGCAAACGGGCTATTCGCTGCGCGAATACGCCCGTTTTTTATATAATTATATCGCGTCGGCTATTCGCTTTGCGAATACGCCGCACGCAAACGGGCTATTCGCTGCGCGAATACGCCCGTTTTTTAATCATCGAAACGGGGTATGTCGTTCGAGACGATGGTGAATATCAATGTCAGACGTGATCACATGTTGTCTCGAAAGCCCACGGTAAATGTACTTATCGTGGGCGCGGATGTGTCATGGTAACTTCGCAAATAATCGCCAAATAGAAATATCAACAGTGTTTTTTTATCACTCTGTTGATTGAAAAGGATTATTTCGCGCCAGCTTTTTTCAAAATATCCACGATATCACTGTCATTTGCGTGGTAATCGAGGACGGATTTGCCTGATTTATCTTTGGCATGGACGTTTGCGCCGGCTTTGATCAGTTTTTCGACGCCATCGACATCGTCAATGAGCATAAGCGGCGTCATGCCTTTATTATCGGTCGCGTTTACGTTTGCACCATGTTCGAGGAGAAAATCTATATCAGTCGTTCCATCGAAATCTTCGTCATTCGTGTGATAGTAGAAAAGCAACGTCCGTCCGTCGTTGTCTTTTGCGTTGATGTCCGCCCCGGCCTTAAGGAGCGCCTCAGCAACTGGTGTACTGACGCATTCTTCAACGCCGAGATCCCAGGCTCTATTATAGGAAAATCGATCAAAAAGCGCGGTTTTGCCGGTTTTGTCGCGATGATTCAGATCAGCGCCTGCTTTGGCCAATAAATCGAAGTTTTGGACGATGTCGTTGTGGCCGTAAAACCAGGCTGTTTTGCCATCCTTGTTTTCGGCGTTTACGTCGCACCCGGCTTTGATCAGTGCATTGGTGGTATCATCCGTGATAGCATAGAACAGCAACGTGTTTCCGTCGTCATCACGCTGTTTTACGTCGAGACCTTCATGGAGAAGTTCGCGAATGAGCTTGTCATGCTCGTTCAGGCGCGCAACTAAATTTTCAAGTAGGGAGGTTTCCTCGACTCGGTTTTTATACTCAGCTTCGTAATCATCGTAATATCGGTTAAGCGCATTCAGATACTGTTTGGAATCAAAATTGAGCTTGGCCCCCATGTCTTTTAGGCTGTTATAGTCTGGACGACAGTAATACTCGTAGATTTCTTTGGATAAAATCGTATTACCCTGTTTATCTTTGGCATTAATGTTAGCTCCAGCTTTGACGAGCAATTGTATATTGTCCACATCCAGCAGGACTGCATCATAAGAGTCATAATACATGCCGCTGTTTGTGCACTCTCCAGTGCTGAACTGACGAAAGATTGGCGTTTCGCCGTCTGCATTTTGGGCATTGACGTCGAGTCCGGCTTCAATGAGGTACTGCAGTGAATCTGAATCTGAATCCCGGGCGATGTGCAGCAGCGAGTTTTGCTTGTTATCTTTGACTTTTAGGTCGGCGCCAAGGGAGGCTAAAGTCGCGAGCATTGGTTTGTTGTCGGCATAAAACGCCGGTGTTTTGCCGTTTGCATCTTTGATGTTGATATCTGCACCGCTATTTATCAGTAATTTTACGATTTCCTCGTTATTGACGACGTAAAAAATAGCGGGTTGGCCGCCTTCTATCGGTAAGTTAGCATTGACGTTTGCACCGTCGGCCAGCGCCTGTTTGAGTTTGGCAATGTCTGGGTTTTCTCGCACTTGTAATGTCGATAGATCAATAAGGCTGAACGTAAGCTGTTTATCTGCATCGGAAATGTTATCCATTTGTGCTGAATTATGTTGAATTTTTATGATCTGCTCGAGGTATTGGGCGATCTCTTCGTCAGTCTCTGTATCGGCATGAAAAAAAATACACTCCTCTTGAACGCACTCCAAATAGGTTAAATATTTTATATTTTTCTCATATAATTTGTAATCTATCTTGAAAAACTCATTGAGTGAATCTTTAGATTCTGCAAGTTTGCTTAGTGCCTCCATGTCGCATTTGATTTGGACATCGGATTTACAATTTTCGATGTCGTCGCTTGCAAAACAGGGTGAACAAGCTAAGAGCAATTTTGCAATTTGAGATTGTCCTGCTGAGTCTGCCCCCGGTTCTTGGGCATTGGCTGCGTTTTCACTCTGTTGTTGGGCATCTGTTGTTGGCTGGTTGATCGGCCTATTCTGGCAA
>JAZUKH010000033.1:0-5686 GCA_045643185.1 Myxococcota bacterium
CATCAGACAGGTCTGTGAAGAGATTAACCGGAGACCTCGAAAAGTGCTTGGTTGGAAGACACCGGAAATGGTTTACTCAAATATGCATTTGGATTGACAATTTTCCGACTTCCCCCACCCAAAAACCAATCGTTTGTGGGGCGGAAAACGAACTATTTGTTGAAGGCTTCGAACGAGAACTCTGGGGCGTTCATGTGGCGCATTTTTATGCCAGACGCTTGGAACATACGCGTTGCGGCTTTGCAGGCGTCCGAGTCTGCGTGTTTGTTTGAGAGATAGACGATTTCTTGAATTCCGCTCTGGATAAGGAGTTTTGCGCATTCGTTGCATGGAAACAGCGTGACATAAAGGCTCGCGCCGACGAGCGAAGTCGTGGCGTTCAGAATGGCGTTGGCTTCGGCGTGCACGACGTATGGGTATTTCGTGTCGAGGAAGTCGCCGTCGCGATTCCACGGGAAGGTGTCGTCGCTGATGCCGTGCGGGAAGCCGTTGTAGCCGATGCCGACGATGCGTTTGCTCTGGTTTACGATGCAGGCACCGACTTTGGTGTTTGGATCTTTGCTTCGCAGCGAGGAAAGCATGGCAACGCCCATGAAATAGTCGTCCCAGCTGATGTAGTTTAGGTCTTTCATGGGTCAGTCTGAGATCTCGATGTCGTCGAAAAGGACCGGTATGCGCGTTTTGAGGTCGTTGAGCAGGGGGATCGTGATCTGTCGCATTTGTGGATGTGCAAAGGGCGACGTGCGCAATCTGAAGAAGTGGCGCCATTCGCGGATATTGGCGGTCATGATGATCTCAGTTTTGAGCGAAAGTGGCAGAATGTCGCGTGCTATTTGTTGATTGATGCCGAGATCGAGCATGGCGAAGTAATTTTTTTCGGCGACCTGGCAGGTTTCTTCCCAGAGTTTGTAAGCTTCAGAGCCGACTTCGAGCGATTCGGGGCGAATGATTGTGATCTGTTTTCCGAAGGCGTCCTTGTTGTATGCGCAGTATCTTGTGCTTTCTTGGCAGTAACTGGCGAGTCTGTGACGGACGATCTCGTTGGCAATGGCGCGGTCGACGATGAATTTGATGGTAAAGGCGTCGTGTTCCAAAACGGCTTCGTGACCGCGTTTAAGGATGTTCTTGCAGAAAGCGAGGTAGCTGTCATCGGTCGTTCGTCCTTCAGATTTGTAGCAGACGCGGCCGCAGGCTTCGATGTGTTTGAGGATCGCGACGCCGTTGATATCGGTCATCCATAAGTAGCTTGGTTCTATGACGAGCATGATGTTCTCTAAATTGTAAAAATAATAATTTAATCGTTATGGTATGAGAGGTGTGTTGTTTTATTTCTGGGCGCCATCTTCCATGCGAAGCATTTTGATCTTTTTGAAGCCTTGTTTCCACAAAACGAAATTGAAACCGAAGAATAGGAGCAATATCAGTCCGGCGACTTCACTAAACTCCTCGTTTTCGAACGAAAAAACGAGGTAATCGTAGCTACCGTGCGCCAGAATAGGCAGGAATGCGGACAGGCGCAGGTAATGCTTCTTTTTTTCAGGGATAAATTTGGCTTTGGACAGGTAGTAGCCCATGATGACCGCAAAGAAGAAGTGGCCGGGCACAGCCGTGAAGGCGCGGAAATAGCCGGTTGCGGCGCCGTATTGGGTGACGTAAAGAACATTTTCGAGGCAGGCAAAGCCCAGCGAAACGACCGTGGCGTAGACGATGCCGTCAAAATGTTCGTCAAATTTGGGATTTTTCCAAATGAGTGTGTACAAAAACAGAAATTTGAACAGCTCTTCAGGCACGGCGGCTTCCAGAAAACTCTGGCCAAATAGCGCAAGATATGGATTTTCCCATGTTGAGGGCTGAAATCCCAGGATTTCCGCGCCTAGCGTGACGACCAGGACGCAGATCGCTGTCAAAATGCCACGTCCAAATGCTCTGGCAAGCAAGGAGATCGGTTCTTTTTCGCAAAAATCCTTACTATAAACATAAACGAGCAAAAGGGCGACCGGAGCCAGGGATATGATCAGAAGATTCATGGGTTAGCCTGCAAACATGATAAAAATGTGAATGAAGTGGGATTTAAGCCATGGCGAGTCTATGCCATTTGAGTTTGAACACTATTTCTTAAATGAATACGTTGTGATGAGCGGTGAATGATCGGAGATCTCGACGTAGACGTCATCCGACGGGATGTAATAATTCGTCAGGGTCAGTTCGGGCGAGTAGAAAGCGTAGTCGATCACGACGGTGACGCCAATGATGTCAGTAATGGCGAGGACTTGCGGATCGCTCGTGGTGTTATGGTCTTTGAAGTCTGGGAACGTGGCCTTGGCGACGGTTCGTGCGTCGAGCAGTCCTGATTCGCGACCGAACGTTGAGTGTGAGCCGACGAAATTTTCGGGCAGTCGATCGACGGTGTAGTCGATGCCACTGTTGGGGTCAAGCACCATCCACTTGTTGAGCGCGCGAATCATGGAAGCTGCGTCGGTAATACTGAACGTTTTGAAGATCGTGGCCTGACTGAGTTGATCGATGTCGACGGTGTTCAGGTCGCCACCAAAGAACGTGTGCGCGCCCGGATATTTGGCCTGCAACGATTTGACGAGCTCTGCCGCTTTATTTGCGCCATAGACGCGCACGCGCTCGTTTTCGGCAACGGGGCCGATGTAACTCGCCGGGGGCGCGGATGACGTGACGCCATTGTTTGGATTCCAGTGGTTTGAGACCGCAATGAAGTTTTCATCTGTCACTTTGTCGTGCAAAACCGCGGCGAATGAAATCGTCTTGTTGTTGCAGTACAGGTTGTCGGGATCATACGTGCTGCAGAAATCCCCACGAATGTGGAGCGAGCAGTTTTCGGGCAGTCCGTCCCAGTCGGTGGGCGGAAAGAGTTTGACATACTGGGTTTCGAGCAGTTCGAAACGGTCTTTTTGGTACAGCACGGTCGTAAAAAGGAAGCAACTGGCCGCCTCGTCTTGGGTCGTGGTTTCCAAAAAGGCATTTTGTTTGTTTTCGCCACAGGTGAAGCCGCCTTCTCCCCAGTCATGCCAGGTTTCGTCGATATCGGCGTCAGCCCAGGCGTAGCCAAGGTCGTCGAATTTGGCAACGACGTCGGGGGCATGCCAGTTTGGCGAAGCTTCGACGAGGGCAAAGATCTCTGGCAGCTTTTTCCAGGTCTTCATGGTGTTGTAGAGTTTTTCAGCGCGTGGCGGCACGGGTTTGCCGCCGCCCGCTACGTAATCGAACTGGACGTTCCAGTTCATGAATTGGATCTCGTGTGTTTTGATCTCACGACACGTGCCTGGATCCAGTGCCGTACACTGGTCACAAACGGGCAAACCGCCGTCAGCCCATTCGACGCTGTTATCGAGGTCGCTGCACGACTTCGTCATGGCTGCGTTTGTGTCACAGATCTCGTCGCCGGTGACTTTGCCGTCGCCGCAGACAGGCTTGGTGTCTGGGTCATCCACGGGGTCATGCTGGCCGGGGTCGGGCGTATCGGGCTTGTCCGATTTGGGGATGCACGAACCGATGGTCAGGCCCGTGCATGTGGCGTTGCACTGCGGCACACCGCCGTCTGCCCAGGTCAATCGAGGCTCGAAATCGGCACAGGTCTTTGTCATGGCTGCTTTCGTGTCACAGGCTTCGTCGTCGGTGACCTTGCCGTCACCGCAGACTTTGCTTGGCGATTCAGACGGGACTTTGGGGTCCGTCGCCGGGTCGTCGGTCATTACGTGATCCTGTGACGACTGGCTCGACGCGTCATCGTTTGACTCGTTTTCGCAACCAGACAGAAACGCGCAAATGGCAACGAATGAAAGCAAAATCGCAGGATTTTTCATGGTATGATCTCTAAAACGCCAGATGAAGTCGCTGTTTCGCGGCGAAGATTTGCAAAAAGGAGGAATGGATCTTGCCGTGATTTATATAAATTTATTAAATTTATATAAATCATGGAATGAATGATATTATATGACCTGGAATAAATAGAATTTCAGGTAATTGGTTTCTGGCACTTGCATGAGGATAGGGTGATCGCACGCCTGTTGCCGACCTTCGATTTGACGGAGCTGCACGCCGGCTTCGTTGGCGGCTTCGACGACCATTTTTCTGAACATTTCGTCGAGCATGAAGTGGGAACAAGAACACGTCGCAAGATATCCGCCGCGGGGTAAGAGTTTCATCGCTTTAAAGTTGATGTCTTTGTAGCCAAAATACGCATTTCTCGCTGTGGCGTTGCTCTTGGTAAAAGCAGGCGGGTCAAGAATAATAAAGTCGAATTCTTTAGATTTTTGCTCGACTTTTTCATCAAGGAATTTGAAGACATCGGCGACAACGAAAGACATATTGTCGGTAAGGTCGTTGCGACGCGCGTTTTCCTTGGCCTGGTCGATCGCCAGGGCCGAGATATCGACCGCCGTGACATGCGCCGCACCGCCGCGCGCGGCATGAAGGGCAAATGAACCGGTGTGGGTGAAGCAGTCGAGCACTTTGCGGCCTTTCGCAAGCGCCATCACCGCGCGACGGTTGTATTTTTGATCCAGAAAATAGCCCGTCTTTTGACCATCAATATAATTCACGTCAAAACGAATACCGTTTTCAGTAATTTCGACGTGCCCGTCAAGATCCGTTTTCAGGCCATCGGCTTCATAAAACGCTTTATATAATTTCAAACCTTCTTTTTCACGTGTTGCGACATCACAACGTTCATAAATGGCGTTGATCTGCTCGCCCATATTGCGCAAAGTCTGGACGATGAGCCTGAAAATCATGTCTTTTCGTAATTCAATGCCAAGAGACATGGTCTGAATGGATAACACGTCGTCAAAACGATCGACCACGAGACCTGGAAACTGGTCCGATTCGCCAAAAATCAGTCGGCAGCACTTAAAATCGTCGCCCATCACGTGTTTGCGGTAGTCGATTGCGTACTGAATGCGGCGTGCCCAAAAGGCTTCGTCGAATTTGTCATTTGTATTCGTCGAAATGACACGCACTCGGATCTTGCTTTTGTCGTTAATAAATCCCGTGCCCAGATAGGTGCCCTTGGGCCCTCTCACATCCACAATGTCACCAGGCGCGTATTCGCCTTTCACTTCGGTGATCTCTTCGCCAAACACCCACGGATGGCCTTGTTTTAAACTCTTTTCGGCCTTCGCCGTGACACTCAAAACGGGATATTCTCTGCTCATGCATCGCTCCAGATTATGTTAAAGGGCCAATTGCCCACAAACGCCTATGATACCATAACAATGCCGCATTTTTTAGTATTATAAAGCTGCCTTTTTCAGCATTTTGACTCAAAATTACCGGCCCATAAAATCTATTTCGTGACAATTGGATGACAACCATCATTTAGAAGGCACAATGTCAGCACAGGCTGATCCACATGAAGCCTTGTAAGGAGTCAGACCATGGAAAAATCGCGTGTTCAGTTCGAAACTCACCTTGAAAATCAGCGTCATGCCTATCACGACGCTAGTCATCGTCCTTCTGCACTTTCGAATGGCATTGGCTTTGCGCATGCCGTGGTCGGCGCCGTCGCCCTGTTGATCAAAGCCAATCCCCTCAATCCGTTGAGTTTTTTGAAGTAACCCCGGATGGCTAATATGCTCGAGCAACGTCAGCTGGGGCATCCGGTTGCGGCTTTGGATTATGGCCGGGTCGTCCCCCCCTACGCGGCTATTTGGCAATG
>JAZUKH010000034.1:0-39909 GCA_045643185.1 Myxococcota bacterium
ACCAAGGTCTCTGACAGGTACATCAGACAGGTCTGTGAAGAGATTAACCGGAGACCTCGAAAAGTGCTTGGTTGGAAGACACCGGAAATGGTTTACTCAAATATGCATTTGGATTGACAATTTTCCGACTTCCCCCACCAACATTCCCAAAAACAAAATGTGTTTTTTGCTTATGCCGAGTTTTTTATGAAAAAACGCTTTTTTTGAAAAAAGAAATACGCAAGGTTGTTGCGTTATAATGCTGAAAACGAGTAAAATAAGGAGGTTTATTGTAGCCATAATAAAGTTAGGAGTCATATCATGGCAGAGAATACGCCCAAATCAAAGGACGCCGCACAAATCACAAAAGCTTCTGATCAGAATCAGGGCAAGAAGATCAAGCTGCCGCCGAAAGGGGGGCAAAAAGCAGAGATCAAGCTGCCGACACTGATGAAAGGCAAAGATAAGGGCCAAAACTCGACATCCGAAAACGGATCAACGGCGCAGGGGACTAGCACAGGCGAAAAAACGATCGAGAAGCGAAGCAAGGCCGAGCTATCTGCCGTGAGACAGCAGAATGATCGTGACTCCAACCGCCGAAACTCATCGGCGCATATCCACTCCAAATCGAAAGCGGACAACCGCGCGATCAAACAGAACAATGGCGCCCAAAACGCCTCGTCGCCGTCTGACAAGTCCAAGCCGGGCTCGAACGAGGGTCGTTTGTCGCTGAAACAACAGCTGAATGCGACGAACGTGGCGAGCAATGCGCGGCCAAAACAGACGATCCCGGGTATGCCGTCCACGGAACCAGGCTCAAAAGCGCAGAACCTCGCGAAACTTATCGAACTTGAAGCGATGGTGCGTGAAGATGAAGACACGAACGTCAAGAAACGTCCCGAGGTTCAGAAATCGACGAGCACGCCAGTCCCTCAAACGCTAAAACCGCTGGGACTGAGTGCAGCCACGCCGCAGCCGAATGCGTCCGCGCAGCCGCCTAAACCGACACCGTTGCCGCCACTGGGCGAAAACGTGCCGTCCAGCATGTATTCCAAGATCAACTTACCGCCCATCCCCAAAACGCCGTCGGGTGTTTTTCCCAAACCCACGACGTTGCCGCCACTCGGCGACAAGATCAGCTCCGGTGCAAATGCAAAGTCGGTGCTGCCGGCAAGTGACAAGATCAGCTCCGGCGCGAATGCGAAGTCGGTGATGCCGGCAAGTGACAAGATCAGCTCGGGTGCAAATGCAAAGTCGGTGATGCCGGCCAATGACAAGATCAGCTCCGGTGCAAATGCGAAGTCGGTGCTGCCGGCAAGTGACAGATCCGGTGGCAGTCTGCTCTCCAAGTCGAACCTTCCGAATGCCCGCGTCGACGGCATATCCAACAAACCGACACTTGGAAACAGCGTTACAATCTCGTCACCGCTGCCGAAGCTCTCTATGTCGACGCCTCAGCCTGGACAAGGTTCGGAACGCACGAGCGACTCCAACAGCTCGACGATTCCCCCGATCCGTCCGGGTCTCTCGTCAGGACAGAACAATGTCATTTCGTCCAGCCGCAATGCCAGCCTTGTTCGCAAAGAACCCACGAACACTCAGATCGGCATTCCCAACAGCCTGTTTGATAACGATGATCCCAATGACGTTGCGCAGTTTGGGGTTCCGGAATCATCCAGTCAGAACGAGGCGAAATTCGACCCGTTCATGTGCGTCAACTTCCTGACCAAGGAAGAACTCGAAAGTGCGTCCAGCGTAAACGTGAACGACACAGACCAGATCGACAACACGGGCGAAAAGACACAGATCTCAGCGAAGAATCCGCTCCTTCCGCCGACGCCGCCCACGTCGTCTCAATCTGCCAAAAAAGTGACGCCGCCGCCATCCCAAGATCTTCCCAAACCGCCGGTGCCCGAAAAACCGCGCGAAGTGCCGTCGAATCCGCCCATTGGCTGTACGGGCTATGCCGAGCGAGAATATACGGACGAAGAAGTTGCCGCCGTTCTCGAAGGCAGCGAAGCCCCGCTGAAGGTCACGATGTTCGCCACACCGCAGACCACGCCGGACGTGCTCAACGCCTACGAAGAGCTTTCGTACGACGCCAAAAACGTCGACCTCGAAAAAGGCCAGAACCTGCCTGAACAGCTCGAAGACATCATCAATGCTTACGACGACGAGATCAAGCATAGCCAAACGCGTGACACGGTGCGCGAACACACGCTGCACCTGGCCATTGCTCGTATTCTTGAACATGCCGGCTACGAAAAACTCGCTTATGTGCGCTACCTCAAAGCCCTCGAAGCCAACGGCTACAGCCTGACGGCCATTCACGAACTGCGCCGTATCGCCCGTGCCTACGACAAGCTCAAAGACGTCGCGACGCTCATCCAGTCTGAGCTCGACATCGATATCTCAAAATCGGAACAGTCGATCTACCTCGAAGAATACGCCCGAATCGTTCAATTCATGGACGGTCAGAGCGAAGATGCCATCCGTTGCCTGCACCGAGCGTCCGCGCTCACGCCCGACAGCGTTGGACCACTCTCGGTCTTGGTGCACATCCTCATTCAGCAGCAACGCTGGGAAGAAGTGCTCGAAACGCTGTCCAAGATCGCGTCCTTGACGGACAGCCGCGAAGAGCGCGCCGCCTTCTATTCGTTCCAGGCCTACATCGCCAATTACAAGCTGAATCACCCAAGACTGGCCATCACGCGCTATTTGCAGACCATCGAAGAAGCGCCGCAGTCGATCACCACGTTCAACGAAGTGCTGAGTCTGCTCATTCAGCTCGAACACTGGCAGATGGTCCATAAACTCGTCGTGGATTTTGCCGACAACACGAACGACAAATCGTTGAGTCAAAGCGTTTTGCTGCTCGACGGCGGCATTGCGACCGACAAACTCGGCGATCAGCAGGTCGCCAACCAAACCTTCGAACGAGCCTACAACCTGAACACCACGGATCCCACCGCGCTCGATATGCTCATCGACAACTTCGCGTCCAACCATGACCAGTGGGCGCCGCTCGACCACATCTTCGCACGCCTCGAAGAATTGAGTGCAAACCCAAAAGAGCATACCGACTACACGTGTTTGCGCGCGGTTACGGCACAATACAATAATCGTCCATCCGCCGAGATAGAGGCGATCCTGGCCAAAGGCTTTGAGGTCTGTCCACAAAACCCGTTCATTCAGTCGATGTATCTCGATCTGCTCATGGCGACGGGCAACTATCAACGCGTTGAGGACATCTTCTCCAAGATCATGGCTGAAAATGGCACCGAAGAAACGTCCTATCGCTTCACCATGCTCGGTGTCTATTACCAGAACACGTTAAGAAACACCGAAAAAGCCATCGCGTGTTTCAGAAAAGCGCTTTCCGGCAATCCGTTTGACCGTCGCGCCTTCGAAAACCTCGAGATCATCTATCGCGAAGCCGGGCATTGGGACGATCTGCATGCCCTCTACCAACGCCGTCTTTCGGTCATTCAGGACGCCAAACAACGCGCATCCCTGCTCTATTCCATGGCGACCCTCTGCGAAAATAACCTGCGTCACTACGAGGAAGCCATCAACTACTATAAACAGTATCGCGAGATCTACCCCGACGATATTTGCGCGATCCACCGACTGCAGATCGTCTACCGCATGACGAAAAATTGGCTGGGGCTGTGCGAAATGCTGCTCGTCGAAAAAGATATGTCGCTCAGTGCACCAGAACGCTGCAACCTCTTGCTACGCGTTGCCGAGGTCTGCGTCAACTTCCTCAACAAAAAGGAATTTGCCATCAACCAGCTCATGCTGGCTCGCGAAGAAAATCCGCAGAATTTCAGCGTCTACAAGCTACTTTGTCAGATTCTGGCCGAAAAGAAACGTTGGCTCGAATACGTCAACGTCCTTAACGACGTCATTCGCTATCTGCCCTCGTCCAACGACAAGGTCACGACGCTCTGCAAGATCGGTATCGTCTACGAACAGCAATTGAGCGACGACATTTCGGCCATTTCGTCCTACGAACGCGTGCTCAAACTGGATCCGACCAACATTTTTGCGATCAAAAAACTTGAGATCATCTACAAAAAGACACGTAACATCTCGGCTTACTATGACCTGGTGCTTCGCACGAATCCGTTCATCGCATCGCCAACGCGCCGCGCTCGCCGTCTGTACCTCGTAGCTCTCAAGTTCATCACGGTTTTGGACGACTATGCGTCCGCCATTGAAGTGCTCGAATCCGCGTTGTCGTTCCAACCCGATTCTGCGGCCTGCGGACAGTTGCTCTCGATCTGCTACCTCATCACGAAACAGTATGACCGCATGATCAAGTATCTGCACAACGCCACAACGTTCGCCAAAACGCAGGATACGAAGTCAGAATGCGCCTTCGAGCTCGCCAACCTCTACGTCTGGATCTACGGAAATTACGCCGACGCCGTTCATCCACTCGAATTGGCGCTCGCCCTTCGTCCCTCACTGTCGTCAGCACGCCAGTTGCTCATCTCCGTCCAGGACTGGATGGATCAAACAAACGAAAGCGCGCTTCTCTATCTCGAAGCCGCACAGTCGTGCACCGACAAGGCCCTCGCGATCAGCTATTACAAGACAGCCGCTGACATCGCGCACTTCTCGTCCTTCGAATCCAAACCCAACGCCGTCGACGAAATCGGCGCACTCAAACGTATTCTTGAACTCGATCCCAACGAGATCATCGCCAACGAACGCCTCGAAGCCATGGAGCCAAACCGCGCCAACCTCGTGCCGTTCTTCGAAAAGCGACTGCGCAATGCCACGCCCGACGACGAGATCGAACTCAAACTCTCCATCGCTGAGTCCATCTACTCAAACCAGCCACAGCACGCCTTCGCGATCATCTGTGAGATCATTGAGAAAAAGCCGTTCCATATCCCGGCACTGCGTATGGCTGCCAACACCGCACTACACCTCAACAACATTACACTCGCCTGCCGATACCTCGACATGCAGGCCAAGAGCCTCGAAAATATCGGCATGCGCATCATCGCGTGGTGTCAGGCATCTGAACTGGCCCAGAAACGACTCAACAAGCCAGACCTGGCTATCAATTATATGAAGCAGGCCTTCCTCCTCGCGCCACACCGCATGGATCTTTGCGACAAACTCGTCGAATTGCTCTCACAACAGCATGATCTGCAACAGATCGACAACACGCTTCAGATCCACGTCCGCTCGATCTCCAAATCAAACCGCATCTCGCGATTCATGCAGATGGCCGATCTCTACATGAACGACCTCAAAGAACCCGCGCAGGCCGCTGTCAAACTACGTCAGGCCCTCGAGATCGATCACAATAACCTTGAGACCTACAAACGCCTCATTCAACTCGAGATCTCACAACAGCACTACCACGAAGCGAGCTGCGCGATCGAATCCATGCTCGAACTCGACCAGATAAACGAGGTTGAAGCGACCGAAGCACGCTACACGCTCTCCGAACTATACATCGAACAGCTTCATCGCTCGCGTCAGGCCATCCCGCTTCTCCAAAAAATACTCACCGACAAACAGGACGACGTGCGCGCGCTAAAACTCCTCTCGCGCGTCTACTTTGACGAAGGCAAGTATCACGACAGCCTCGCCATCTGCATGAACCTCAACAAGTTCATCACGCCGCCCGAGAATATCTCCATCCTGCTGCAGATGGCAACGATCTATAAAATTCTGAACGAGCCAGAAAAAATCGCTGAAACGCTCGATCAGGCCGTGTCCATCGTCCCGCTCGACGCCACACGCGTTCTCAACGAGATCGAACCCTGGATACAAACCTGCAACGAGCTCTCGATCATTCGCAACTTCGTCGAATCCCTCGTCAAACTCGAAAAGCTTTCTGCCAAGGATCAACTCGCGATCTACATTTTTGCCGCCAAGACTTACCTGTCACCGCTGAATATGCGCTTCCAGGCCGACGAGCTGGCAATCAAAGCCGCCAATTTCGCGCCAGATTCGATCGACGCCCAAATGCTCGCAGCAAAAGTCTTCAATCCAAAGGTCGCTATCGAACACGCGTTCAAGGCATCGAAACTCCAACCGTTCTCGGTCGCGCCCTACAACGCCCTGCTCGACATTGCCGTCAATTCACACTCACTCGATATGCAGGCACGTATCGAACAGCAGCTCGCTCTGATCGACGGAAACTCGCATCTCACGAACGCGATCCAGAACGCCTACATCTCGCATCAGCCCGAACGCGGCAGCATCACGCGCGACATTCTTTACAAACTGGCACCGCCGATATTCAATCCACACATCCAGCAGCTCTTCCAACTCGCTGGTCCGCGTCTCTGCCCGCCACCGCTCGTTTCGATCCAGACCGAGTCGATCGAAAAAATGCCAAAACTCAAAGAAGTCGTGCGCCAAACCGCCGCAATGTTTGGGTTTGACCAAATGAACGTCCGACTCGCCATGAACATCCCGTTCGTCTTCGGCGCCGACTACGAAACCAACGACGGCTGGCTCATCAACGCCAAACTGCTCGACAACATCTCCGAAGCCGAATGTCGCTACCACATCGCGACCGGCATGGCCGCCGCCGCGCTTGGCGTCACGATCCTCGACGCCATCAACTTTGACGACATCGTCCGCTTCTCAAACAACCTGCTCGGACTCGTCTACGACAACCTCGTCGAACCACCGGTCACGGCACGCATCAAGCAGATCCTGTCTAGAAAAGACCGTCGCAACATCATCGATTTCGTCAAAAGCTACGACCCATCCGTCTTCAGCTTCGACCCAGTCAAGCAGTGCTATGCGATCGAAATCATCGAAGCACGAATCGGGCTCATCTGCTGCACCGACCTCAACGCGGCCATCAGCGGCGTTCTGCGCCGAAAATTGCCAAACACGCCCATCGCCGACCAGCCCAATCAGCGCCTCATCCAGTGCACACAGGTGCCCATCGCAAACGACCTGCTCCACTTCAACCTCAGTGATGACATCGCCGACATTCGACAAAAACTCGGTATCTATCTTAAAATATCCGGGTAGCGGCCGCTATCGCGCTCGCGCGATACGCGGCACGCGCTCGCCTATCTCGCTACGCTCAATACGGCTCGCCGTCGCTCACGCGACGATCTGGCACAGCCTTTAACTCGATTTTTTCTGCATAACCTCGTTCATTCTTTCCACCATGCTTCGCAACGTCCGACTTCTGCTTTTGACCGGTCTTATGGCACTTGCCCCAATTGCCAACGCGACTGCTTTGCCAAAAAACTTCCGTAATGTCGACACGTTCTATGTCGGTGCGATGCCCGAAGTTGAAGATATGAACGAGTTTTATCAGCTCGGGATCCGAACCATCATCAGTCTGCACGAATTACCCCCCGAAGTTCAAAAAGCCGCCAAAAAACAAGGCATCACGACTTATGAATTTCCACTCCGAACCCGCTTGCAGCACATCGACGAGATCATGAAGATCATGCGTGAAGCGCCCGTCCAAACGGTCTATCTGCACTGTCTGCACGGTGCCGACAGAACTGGTGCCGTCACGGCGTACTGGCTCACCAGCGAACGCAATATGGAGCCCTTCCAAGCTCTCCTCTCCGTCGTCTCGCCCTCAAAATACCACGTCAATGGCCTCGTACAACTCGGTCAGGAATACGGCCTCTGCCTATATCTCGACGACGACTGGATCGGACGCTACTCCGGCGCAAAAAACGGCGGCCTGGAAGGTCTCAAAATTTGCGGTAATGCCTGGTACACCAAGCTCGCACGCAATTTTTTGTCCATGACACTCGGACCACCAGTCAATCATAAAAACGAAAAATTCTGGAACAAATATAATAAAAACGAAAAAGACGTTAAGCCAAACAAATGAACGGGGCCGGTAGAGACGTGCGGTCTGCGCGTCTCTACCGGTCGTGCGGGCTGCGCGTCTCCACCGGCCCATCCGTCGCCATAACGCTCGACGCCGAACGAGATTCAATCATTTCATGAATCACGTAATCACGCGCTGCTGCCATTGTTCCAACACAGCCTTGACCGCTTCAAAACGCAAGCCTTCGATGATGTCAAGGTTGGGCGTCTGGGCGATGATGCGGGCACGCACATTTTCGGGAAACGGTGCAAAAAGAATGGCTGGCACATCCACACCACGTTCACGAAGCGCACGCACGATCATAAGCCCCTGCATGCCACGCACCTGAGCCTCCGCACGGGCACGATTGCCGCAAAACTGATCAGTATTCGCCAAAGCACCAATATCCCCATACAACTGATCCGTCGGTGTCTCATCAAAACGCATGTCAGCAAGCAAACCATCCGGTCGACGAGACTCGACTGCCGAATACAAAGCCTCCCAATGCGTAAAAACACACAACTCAATGGGCGGCAACAACACCGAGTACGCCTGAATAAAATTGGCATACTCACCACGAGCCCCTCGATCATCGACGAGATAGATCAACATGAAAATCACCCTTGGGAGAAAGCTAATCAACAAAACAACGTTTTATCGGCGTTATTATATTACAACTTTGCCAAGTTGAAAATCTGAGCGACCACACTATCCCTTGTGGCGGTCTAACCAAGTTTGCAAGATCAACGTCGCGGCCATGCTGTCGACAAGCTGCTTTTTCTTGTCGCCCTTCGTGTTCAATTCCATCATGGCATTCTCAGCAACTTGCGAAGTGAAACGCTCATCCTGAGCGTAGATCTTGATTTCAGGAAAATTCGAACGCAACCGGGCCACGAATTGACGCGTACGACGAACGGCGGGGCCTTCAGAACCGTCCAGGTCGAGTGGCAACCCAACCACGACGTGACGGATCTCGTTTTCTTCCAACAAACGACGGATCTCGGGCATGGGATCGGGCGTCTCTTTGAGGTGGATCGTCTCAAGTGGAAGCGCAAACTGCCCTTCCGGTGACGTCATGGCCACCCCGATTCTTACTGTGCCCACATCCAAAGCCAATACGCGCTTTGCCATTCCAGTTCTCCTCACTAAACCAACAAAAAAGCCAGTCTGAAACCCCAGACTGGCTTTATGCCTACCACAAAACAAGCTCAAACGTGCCAAAAAATCGCGTTACGCATCCCAAACGGCCTTGTAAACGGCACGACGCAAATGCGAGATCGACGAAGGCTCGTTGTTGATACAACTGCGGTTGAGCAGTAGCGTCGCATGACGCTTGGTCTGAAGATCGACCCAGACGGAACAGCCCGTATAGCCAAGGTGCCCGACGACAGGATCACCCGGTAAACGCGACGAAAGCGAATCGACTGACGTCGGACGATCCCAACCCAGCGCAAACGTCGAGTTAGGACGACGATGCGTCAAAAACATGTCAATCACCTCACGACGCGCCGGAAAACGCCCGTCAAATAATGACGATACAAAGTCAGCGATCGCACGCGCCGTCGCAAACACGCCGGCATGACCGCCCATGTGCAACATGGCACGAACATTGTCATCGTCAGCATGACCTTGAAGCTGAACGCCATAAAGGAATTTTGTCGCCGCAATGTGGCTCTGATTCACATGGTGAAGCGGACGATACATCATCCACTCATTCAAACCGAGCGGCTTCGTCACTTTCTCAAAAAAGACCTCGTCAATCGTCTTGCCATACACGTTTTCTATGATGCGACCAAGAACGATAAAACCTAGGTCTGAATACACCGCACAATCCGTGTTCTGACGCGGCTCAACTCGCGCAAGCTGCGTCATCAAACGACGCATCGTAAAATCGTACGTCTGCATCACTGCATAACGTCCGTGAAAATCGTACCACGGGGCCAACGGCGTCGTATGCGTCAACAAGTCGCCAATGGTACAGCTCATCAACCAACTTGGAAACGGATCATCCACAAGACTCACGATCTTCTGGTCGATCTTCAGCAGACCTTCATCCACCGCACACATCACGATCGCGGTCGTTGAAAGCACCTTCGTTAAACTCGCAACATCGAAAAACGTCTTATCCGTGACTTTTTCGGGTTTGCAACCAATGATCGCTCGATGCGTAAAATCTTCACGCTTAGTCTTGCCCATCGAGATGCTGACAGGCTCTGAACCTGGTTCCTGCGCCACAAACTGCGCAGCGGTGTAAAGCGGCTTGAGAAGACCAGCTTTTAGCACCGTTGTCACTTCTTGGTTTAACCATTCACTATTCATTGCCATTCAATTACTCCAAGCTAAAAACTTTTTTAGTCAAAAAGTCTCTATCTCGGCTTTTACTACGATGTGCAATATACCGCCTTAAAAAAACGCTTCTGATAACAAGATTTTTATCTATATGTTCGTTTTGTAGCTTTTATCTCTCGACAAAAAAAGCGATACAAACGAAACATGGCGAGATTTATTCAAATGTTTATAAAAATGAATACTTGAATCAATCAGGCAACATGACGTGCATATCGCGCAATGTCAGATCATTGCGCGATATGACGAATTAAAAATGGATCAGTCTTCAACGAGATCAGCAAAGACGCGGTATTCCGACTGCTCGTCAAAATCGAGATGTTTCTTCCAAGTTTGGCAACCGGATGCACGAACTTCGAGCGTAATATCGTTTTCAGAGGCATCGAGGTTCGTGATAAGGGTCGGTGTACTTCCCTTATCGACACATTTACCATCTTCAGTACAGATATAAGCCGTGGCATTGCGATTCGCTTTGACCTCGACGGCCCCCAATTGCTTTTCGAGCGTAAACGCGTATTCAAGCTCGTTTTCTTCGAGTTTAAAAGTCTTCGTGACGGGCGCATAACCAGAACGCGTCACTTTGAGCGTATAAGTTTCGCCGACCTTACCAGATAAGTGACGAAGTGCTCCGGCCGCGCGTTCGAGCTCACCATTGACGTAAAGGCGTGAATCTTCGGGCGAAAGTGTCACCTCGTAGTCGACGATGATCGGCAGGGCATGCGTCATTTCAAGGCGCGATTCAGAAGTCCCGTTCTGAAGATTGACCGTAAATGTTTCAGATTCGTAACCATCCATATCGACGGCGATCTCATATCGACCATCTTTCAGATGTTCAAACGTCGCCTTGGCACCCACAGAAGAGGCGATCGGCGCCGCATTTTCGGTACGCGGATAGTTGTAGATCTCGATATTGGCACGACGAGCCGCGTCGACATCCGGCACGACCGAGAGAGACAGATTGGCTTCCGTCGGCAGGTTCGGCACCGGCGCCGGTAACGCAATGACGTTCGTCAAAACGAGGATCGACGCAATGATGAACAGCGTACACACCGTGATGATGGTACCAACGAGTCGACGACGCTGCATATTCTTGCGCTGAATTCGGCGCATACGGCTGTGTTCCGGGTCTGAAATGGTCGGCGCAACGCCTTCAGGCGTCAATTCGACATTCGGATCGAACTCGTCGACCGGCGCTTCTTCAGCTTTACGGGCTTCTTCAAGCTTTTTAAGATCAATTCGGTGAGAATCAAGATGCTGATCACCGCCCATAGGAACCACAGGCAACGAGGTGATCGATTTGCGCCCCTTCGGTAGCTTGGACGCATTAAGACTCAAACGACCAGGAATGTCCGGCATCTTCGGCGAATCGGTCTTACTGTCCGTAAAGATCTCGCCCTCGCTCGCGCCATCCGCACCGATCTCAGGAATAATGTTCCCCTGACGATCAATGGCCTTATCTTCGCTGATATCGTGCGCATGCTCTTTATTGTAGGCCTCAATATCCGCTTCCGTGTTGATCATTTCAAAGATCTGGTGTTTCGCGCTCTCTTCGGCATACATCGCCGAAAACGTCGTCTGAAGCCACGTCGCCAGATGCCACATCGTGTAAGGCGGCTCGCAACTGCTGATGAACTCCATAAGATCCATGATCATATCACTCGCCCACGCGTAGCGCTGGTTTGGATCTTTTTCCAAAGCTTTCATACAGATGCGATCAACGACATCTGGAATCATCTTGTTGTATTTTGAGGGCTTCTCGATCTGGCATTCTTTGACCATCTCGAGAATCGCATACTCGCTTTCCGAAATAAAAAGACGACGACCCGTCAGAAGTTCCCAGAAAATAACGCCGAGGGCAAAAATATCGGAACGATGGTCGATCGGCAGATCAGAAGCCTGTTCCGGACTCATGTAGCTGAATTTGCCCTTCTTGACGCCCGTTTTGGTATTGGATGTGCGTTGCGACGCCTTGGCTACACCAAAGTCGATGAGCTTAACAAGACCACTGAAATCGGCGAGCAAGTTTTGAGGACTCACGTCGCGGTGAATCAGGTTAAGCGGTTGACCCGTCTTGGAATCCACGGCCTTGTGCGCGTAATCCAACCCCTGAGCCGCCTGCGCAATGATATAACACGCCTGGCTAACGCTCATGATCTTACGCTGTCGACGATAATACGATTGGATCGCCGCAATGTCGCGACCGCTAATGTATTCCATCGCGATGTAATGCGACTGACCCAAACGACCAAGCTCATAAATTTGGCAAACGTTCGGATTCTCGAGTTCAACAGCGACTTTAGCCTCATTAATAAACATCGACACGAATTCTTCGTCCTTAGCCAGATTCGGAAGAATGCGTTTGATGGCAAAATATCGCCCAAACTGCGGCTGATTCAGCAGTTTCGCGCGATACACTTCGGCCATACCGCCGACACTAATGCGTTCAAGAAGGATGAATTTGCCAAAAATAATAGGTCTGATCACTGTATTTCCCCGATACGTAATGGGTACACAAAAAAGCGCGCACTATGTAGCGCGCACCCTTTGGTTTGGCAAGTTTTAGGTTTTATTTATGGGGGGCGTTCCCCCCTACGCGCCTATTTGGTATTTCTGTAGTCCACACGTCTCTAGAGACGCGTGGTTCCACACGTCTCTACAGAAATACCAAATACGTCGCTACCCCCTGCCTGGCGGGGCCTAGCACATCACTCTTCAGTCTCTCTAAACGGATAAACGAGGCTGAACATGACGGAATAGCGGCTGACAGGCACCGCCTCAGTCTCATAGTAATAACGGTACGTCGGCGACGACAGCATGTTTTCCGAAAGAACCATGGAGCCCTGCACCGAGAAGCCGAGGTTGGCGGGCAAACCAACCGTGACGGCCGGCTGAAGTATGGCGTAGAACGGGTTAGAATACTTGTTGCCGTTTTCATGCACGCTGCTCAACTGGTTTTTCGCATCCACAAAGACGCTGTCCGTCGCCGGGGATGACGACACAAGGAACGTCGCCAAGTCAGCGGAAACGTGTTCATCGACGTACGAAAATCCGAGTTTGAAACGATGACGCGCATCGTCAACGATGTTCTCATCAAAACCACCGCCGTTTTCGGTATTGCTCATCTTCGAATACAGGAAGTTGTAGTGCGTATAAATATCCCAGTTGGTATTCAACTTGGCATTGAGTGAGAACTCAAAACCGGTGATCCAGGCGTCCGTATTCTGAATGGCACGATATTTACCAAGTTCGCCAATAAATCGGCTGCCAAACGAGCCGTATGAAACGACAGAGCTCTTCTGTTCGCTCGACACGTATTCATACGAGATCAAGTCCTGCATGTACGAAGCAAAACCATCCAGACGGAAGGAAAGAAAATACGTCGGGGTAAAGGCGAGTGACAACTCGATGTTGTGAATTTTCTCGCGCTTAAGGCCATCTTCGCCAAGAAGACCAGGCAGGTAGTCAAACGTATCTGCATAAAACTGGAACGGCGACGGATTCTTAAAAGCATTACCGATCGAAATACGCATCGTCATCCAATCGGTCCATTTGGCCAAAAAGGCAAGTCGCATGGACGGAGCAAAATATTCGTTGTCTGTAAACCCGGAAGCCTTGTGATTTAGCTCAGAATAGCTGTCTTCACGATCACCATTCCCAGAAAATTGTTTGATATTATTAACTTTATAAAAGTCAGCACGCACACCCAGCGTAAAGATCAAACGATCATGCCAGGCACGTTGCTCGTCCTGAATAAATAAATATGGATTAACATAACCCATTTTTTGACCTTCAGGATATTCGTTCCAGCTCAACAGATCGCCATCTTTATTATAGTTCGGCGTATTATACGTCGAAAAGATCGGTGAACTGATGTGATTATACTCAATACCAAGGCCGGCAATGAGTTCATTCTCGTCATAAATTCGCCACTGGAACTGACCGAGCAAATAGAGTTTATGTTGGTTTTCAGTAAAGTTGATCTTATCTTCAAATCCATCAGGAAGCGCAGATGACTTAATGGTCTGCGTATTTCCAAGCGGATCTTGAACCATATAATACGGCATATCGGTGCTGCCCGAAAGATTGTCGTAATGTTTATGGTTATATTGCATAAAACGGTAGGAAACGACACCCAAAACGGTCGCCTCTTCGCCGATATTTTTTTCCAGAATAAAGTCGTTATAAAATTCGCGACGATTAAAACGATAATTGTTCCCTGGATCGATCTCTTTGTTGATGACACCGGAATAATCTTTCGAGTCCGTCACCGTGTAACCGACACCCGGCGTCAATTCAGAACCATCCGCACCAGCATAGATATCCGAAAATCCGAGTTGCCATTTAAACATGTCATAATTCAATTTGAAATTGAGATCATACCAATGTTTATCGGAGTTGGAATCCATGCGATTGAATCGCGTATAGTCAGCATCCTTAGCATTACCCACGGAACTGGCCGCCGTATCCATCAAATATTTGTTATACGAATAGTCACCGATGAGACCAGGCCCCTGAGTCGTGTTGCCCGACGCGTGGATCAAGATCCCAAGATCGCTGTCTTCGCTGTTATACGCTGCAATGGCAGACGCTTTAAAGGTCAGGTTGTTCTGCAACGAGACCTTGTATTCGCCGTATTTACCAATGTCTTTCGGATCCTTGGTGAAAATATTGATGACGCCCTGAAATGCACCAGCACCATAGAGCGACGAGCCCGGACCCAAAACGACTTCGATACGTTTGATCATCTCGACGGGGTAAGTCTCGTCGAGCCAGATGCCGGAATCACGCACATCGTTCATCGGCACGCCATTCTGGAGCCACAAAATACGCGAGTTATTGTCATCGGTGCCGACAAGACCACGAATCATGACAGAGTGGAACTGCGAGTCGATCGTGATCGTTTGAACACCAGGCACGTGACGCAAAACATCTGGCAGAGAACGCCAACCGTGTTTGGCAATATCCTTGTCGGTGATCACGTGAATGGTCGACGGCGCTTCGCTGATAAGCTGACGCTTTTTCGAAGCTGAAAATACGACGTCGCTTGCGTTCAATTCCCACGCGGCTTCGTGACGCCAGTCATCGGCGGCTGAATGTCCCGTCATGGTGTACGATTCCAACGGGTGATCGTTTTCCAACCCAGGCGGACGAAGGTCAGGACCGATCTGAGCAACAGCTTCACTTGCGCCAAGGCACATAAAACCGGCGATCATCCAAATCATGGCGTTTTTAGAATTCATTCTGGTCATGACTATTCCTTCCCTGATTCCTGGTTAGCATTATTCGAAAGCGTTGACTCAAGTGCATTGATACTGGCCTGACCATACGCTGTCTTCGTAGGTTCCATGATCGAACGCTGCATGATGTATTTAAGTTCCTGACCTTCACGCGACACACAGTTAGACGTCGAAGATGACTGATTATCGTTGATCGCGATCTCCATGTGACGGCAATACGCATTGTCCCACACAAATTCGGCGAGCGTACGTCCGTCGATCGTCTGAAGCGCGTCCATCGAAGCCTCGGTCAGATCACGACATACGTGATTCTCCTCACTATCTGTCGTACTGAAAAATCGGGATAACGCTTTGCCCGTATCTGACAGGTTCGGCGGAATCGACACGGTAACCGGAACTTTGTCGTCTATCGCCGGATCGATGTATTTGGGTAACGAATAGTTGTCGCCACCCGTTGTGATAAAGTCGGTCGTCAAAATCTTCAATTCACGCGTCACCGTCTCTTTTTCTTTTCCCGGCGTGATGTAATAGAAATTACTATGATCGTCGCTGCTGATGCACTTTTCCCACTCAGTGCCATAAATCACTTGAAGATCTTTCTCATACGCCGACAGTTCTTCAAGTTTGTGCGTGACAGGACTCTCTTCGACATTGATCGCGGTCAGGTAGCACTTACAAACGTACGTATCCTGCTGGTTCGTCGAAATCATCTCCTTGGAGATGTGCAACTTCATCGGATACGCCGTCAAATCGTGTGTTTTAAGATACGGATTGCGGTAAACGATGTTGTAGAAACGCCCATCGTTACTTGCATCGCGACAAATATCCTGATTAATGATGAGGTTTTTATTCTGATTCAAGATCGCCGAATCGGTGCGCGCTTCAAAACAAAAACTGTGGTCATTCGTTGCCTCGACTTCTTCACGCGAATTCTGGCAATACCCCAAAGTGTCGTACTGCGTTTCAGTGCCGTAGATCTTTGTGTAATTGGACTTCGCGTTTTCACTCGCCCAAAACTCGGCGCAACTCTCAACGGCATCGCTTTCAGCCTTCGTGGGGAAGCGATAAATGTCGAGTAGCTGATAAAGCGGTTCCTTGAGCAATTTCGAAGCATCACGCTCGTAATCGGCATCCGACGGAACGCGGTTTTTCCACATTTCCACCACGTGTTTATAGCCGTCAAACGAAGCCGTCGAGATCGTCACACCAGCCATCAACGGGTAGGCACCCAACATCTTCTGGTCACTCGGCAGACCAACTTCGATAAAGTTCACGAATGCAGACGGCGTCAGTTTTACTGATTTGAACGTGTTTTTGAACGGAATGAGTTTAGAAAAACGGGATTGAGTGTAATCCGTACGTGCGAAAGTCTCAGCCTGGTTGATCGCACCCGCGTTCATCAAAAATAGATCATACGGCGCTTCATTGCTGCCGAGCGAACGATTGGCTTCGGTCAGCATGATGTCCGGAACAAAGCTGCCCACAAACGTCGTCTCGCTTCGAATATCGTCCTTGTTCATGCCCTTGATGTGCTGTGACAACAACGGAATATCCAGTTTATCAAAGTCGAGCAGCTGACGTTCCTTGAACGTACACGACGCAATGTCGGACGAATAATCACACATGTTTTGACCATCGCAGCTGTCGAGCGCGCCACCGTCATAGAGGCATATCCAATTCGTTTGAAGCGATTCGACCGTGTCGTTGCCAGAAAGCTTGTCAAAACGCCCCTTCAAATAGCCGGTGCAAAGACACGACTGCATGGCATTCATCAAAATATCGTCGTCAGGCATACAGACCTGGGTATATTTCGCAGCGTTCAGACAGGTTTCCAGGTCGTTCTCCGCATTCTGTTGGCATGCACGGAACTTCACGCAGTCAAAGTAATCATGCGTTTCGTGCTTACCCATTTCACAGGCTTCGATCCCGTCATTGGACTTCGCAGCATCGTCGTTAGAATCGACGGTCTGCTGCCTCATAAAGTAATTATAGCAGCTACAGGCTTCAGCTTCGTTACCAAATGCCTTCAACGTCTCGTGTTTGGCACACAGTTCCGCCACGTCGTCGTCGCTATAATTCATTGAAGCCAACGTTTTGTCAGTCTTCACCAAATCCAACAAACTCGATCGACAGATCGAAGGCTTGTATTCCGGCACATCCACTGGCGACTGGATCGTTGGCAAAACGAGTGCCGACTCGACTTCCGAAATGTATGGCTTGGCAAAGCCCTTTTCAATGTCGTACTTCGAGTCGCCGCGCTTGACCTTGACACGCAGATTCGCTGTGTATGTGCCACTGTCTGGGATCTGCAACACCCAGATCGGGTGTTTGGACGAATTTTGGTAAACGTTTTCAAAATAACCTTCGCCCACGCTGCCGATCTGCGTAAAACCAAAGATGTCTTTGGTGATGCTTTGGTTCACGTAGGGTAAGTGGTCACCAGCATTGTCCAGATTGCGCAACAGGTTTTGCGTTTTACCGTCTTCGGTCGCCTCAAAGTCATAGGGTTCCTCAGCCAGGTCCAGACCTTCGTTATTCTGATCAAACGTGCTGTTATCCATCGAGAAGTGCACGAGACCATCCATTTTTTGCGTGTCACCACTCGTAAAACCGACGAGATGCGAATCGCCCGTCTCAGCCAAAATGCCGATGATCCCATCAAAGATCTCGTGATTCATCTCACGAATGACCGTGCGACGATAGTTTTCTTCATCGTTAAACTCTGGATTGCACCCACACTGGTCACAGCAATCCGCTTGCGCGTTCGGATTTTTTTTCGCGTCACACAGCGCAGGACAGAACTCTTTTTTGTCCTGAAGCCGGTACGCCGGAATGATCAGGTGGTCCTCACGACAGATCGTATTATCGTCATCTTCCAGGTTAAACAGCGTCTGCAGCAGACGAAACACGTTTCGTCTTTTTCCTGACGTATTGAGCTTCAACTCACCATTTTCCGAAGCCATGGGATAGTCTGAAGACGTGCTCAGGTGGGCCAACACAAAAAATGCGCGGGCGTTCAGGTTGTAAGCTTCCTGCAAAGCGTATTTCACATCGCAGTAATCGGTCATTTCGAGATTGCCGAATCGACCGGGGAAGACGTAATCCTTCACAGTTTGATCAAGCACACCCACGAAGGCGACATTCAAACAATCCTGACCATCCGGATTTTCGACCGATTTACAACATGTGCCGCCTTTATCCCCACGATCTTCGCACTGATCCAAGTGTTCAGGCACCTGCATGATGGAGAACTGCGAAACACCCTGGATATTATTCGGTACGTATTTGAAGTTTGAAACGACGTACGGATAATTCGACTCGTCGACGATGCTCTGCAAAGCCTTGATGTTATCGTCAAAGACGTGGTTGCCGAAGGCATCGACGTCGAGTCCCAAAGCGCTCAGCAATTGGATCGTCGGACGGTCGTCAAAAGTACTCGACACGTCATTCGTCATGCCCGTGTTATCGCCGTTCGACGCAATAAACATCGGCACATTGGGGCGCTGAAACACGTTGTTCCAAATGTTTTGGAACCCGGTGGCGCCATTTTTACGCGTCACACAGGCGTACGCCATTTCGCCATCCAAAAAACAATGTTCGTTTGAGGCATCAAAGGAGCAAAGCACGTCAGCCGTCACGCTTTCGCCCTTATCGTCAACGTCCGGAGTGCCAAAAATAGCGTGATTCAACAAGTCGATCTTATAATTTGGATGTTCTGCATCATCAGGATTCGCTATTTTAGCAAAGCCCTTGGCATTCTTGATCGAGATGTCCTGCGTACTTATCACTTCATTAGGACGCAAATAGAAAACCTCATCGTCGTTTCGCGCACAGATAGGCACATTCACAAAACCGGTCGTATTATTATTCACAGCCGGAAATATGTCAGTCCAAAAATAATCCAGTTCTGAATTACCATGCCCGTAATCGATCTTGGACGTATCCATGACATTGAGGTTGAGCATGCAATAATAAAGCTCTTCTATATTTTCCGTGCTTCCGAACTTGGCACCAAGACAGTTATTTGTAATATGATAATGTTCTGCTGCACTCTGACTCAGTTGGATGCATTGCACCTTTACAGGATCTTCACTTTGACCAGAAAGATTAAGAATAATATTCTGATTTTCATCCTTCTCAATTTGAGTGATTAAAACTTTATATTGAGGACGAATATGTTCATCGCTGATACAGATATTAACTTTTGTGTTCGAGGCTTCGTCGGCGATATCAGGCTGAATTTCGCCATTCCATTCAGAAAAAAGCGCGAGGTCGAATTCATACTGTTCAGCATTTGGAGCCGCAATAACAGGCCTATACTCCCCGAATTCGACATCCTCACACGCACTCGCCCCGATCGCCATGATGCAGGCAAGCACAAAAGCGGCGCGTTTATTGGCATGAACAGGTTTAGAAGCGAATCTCATATCAGCTCCATAAATTCTTGCTATTAAGTGACGTGATCTGAACTGGCAACCAACGCGCCATAGAGGATCCGCATTGAACGCTGTATTTGGCCCTGCCAGGCGAGGGGGTCGCGGCGTATTTCGGATACGAAATAGCCGCGCAGGGGGAGACTTCCCCCTCAAAACACCTGCTACTCTCTGATCAAGGCTGAAATTTTCTCGACAGCTTCACGAAGAGCATCATTCTGAGCCGCGCGCATGTTCTGGAATTCAACGACCATATTTTGAATTCGGGCATCCGCCTCATCGAGTTGCTGTCTAAACGCTTCATTTTCGACGCGCAGGGCTTCGTTTTCAGCATGGAGCGCATCGATCTCATCGGCGTACTGATTAGCCTGAGCGGCGTATTCATTGGCTTTGGCGAAGTAGTCGTTGGTCTGATCGGCGTACTGATTGGCCTGAGCGGCATAGTCGTTGATCTGGGCGTCACGGGCTGCGAGCTCCGCGTCTTTGCTGGCGATGATGGAAGCGATCTCGGCGTCTTTACTGGCGAGTTCAGACTTGAGGGACGCGAGTTCAGCGTTCAGTCGACTGATCTCAGCGGCATTGCTGACCGAACCAGCAGCCGGAATATTTGACGGAGCCGGCGTCGGCATGCCTGGACGAGGCACTGGCGCGCGATTGGGCAGACCGTGACCGATCGCACCAGGCGTCGGCATACCGGGTTTGGGAATCGGCGCAACCGGCGCGACAGGCTTACCAACTTTGGGAATCGGCGCGACCGGCGCAGGTCTGATGCCAGAAAGCGTCTGAACGGGCGCGGCGACAGGCTCGGGAGCCGAAACTGGCGCAGGGGCTGGCGCAGACTCAATGACTGGCTCCGGCACATCCACTTCTTCAGGCAACTCAACCGCATCCTGATTGCTTGAGATATTTTCCATCTCGACCGAGACCATTTCGTCGCCATCGAAGCCGAGGCCATCCTCATCGCTCACATCGATCTCGCCAAAGTCGCCTTCGATGCCGATCGCACGAAGCGCGCCGCTGTCATCCGAAGCGGGCGCCTCTGACTCAGGCGCGCTCACATCGATCATTTCGTCAGAAGCAGCGGCATCCGCGGCCGGCTCAGCCAAACTCGCATTGTAAGCGTCAATTTCGCTGAAAATATCCAACATGTTCTGGATCAGCGTTTCGATATCGAGCGGTTTCAGAAAATAACCATCCGCATGAACAGGCAACTGACGATGCTGTTCAAACGCTGTCGTGCTTTCAGCACTGCTCAAAATAAAGACGGGGATATCCACGGTGCGCGGATTCTTTTTGAGTTTGGCGCACGTCACAAAACCGTTCTCATCTGAAAGCTCTACGGACACAATGATAAGATTCACCTCAGCAGAACAGGCTATCATCAAGCCTTCCTGCGCCGTATAGCAACAGATCAGCTCACAACCGATGCGAGATAATTCCTCGGTAATGAGTTTATTGCACGCTACATCGTTGTCGATAACGAGTATTTTTTTTGCATCCATGAATTCCACCTAATCGCAGTCAGTTAAGAAAAAAATTACCAAAGTGGCGCTACATTATACGCGCATTAGGGGTATTTTCACAAGATATCAGAAAAACAAATCAGCCATACAGCGAGCCAGGGCGCGCAGTTGCGGATGCAATTCATTCATGTCTGACAACAACATGAGGTGATGTCTTGAAAGCGTGGCCGCGCAACGGATCGCATGACTGGTCTGAATGTAGGGATTCGCGGCAAGCGCAAAACGCACTTCAGGACGAATGACCCACTGACTGGCCAAAACGGGTTCGAGCAGTTTATTCTGGGTGGGACGACGCGATGCCATGAACGTCACGTCGGGCTCACGGATCGCCGGATTGGCGCACAATATCTCGATGACGTCCGGAAACGGCGAACGCATCAGCGCCTCGTTATGACCACGGTTGTTCAGACGCGCCCGTGCCCGCTGTACGCCGCGCGGAAGCGAGATCAACAACTGGGCGTTCTGGTCATCCGCGCGCGGAATGCCCTCACGGTAGGGCGCATAATCGGTAAACCACGCGCGGGCGAGCCGCGTCATATCGTCATCGCTTTGGCCGAAGGCACAAATATCGCGACAGCGCGAAACAAAGTCGGGACGCTGACGAAACTCGACAAAGCATGACGCGTATTGGATCAGCTCCTCAATGAGGTCAGGATCACGCGTTTGAGCCAACAGACACAGGCGGTCGCGCAATGACGCGAAGACGACCTCCGGGTCGTCTTCGGTAAAGCTGCGAACGAGGGCTGCACGCGTGAAAGCGGTGTCACGCATCGCTGTCCTTGTCTTTGGCAGACGCGACGATGTCACGAATGTCGTCATATTTTTCGAGGATGTATTCGACCGACTTTCGGTTGATCGAGGCAAAACGCGATGCCGCTGAAATATTGCCCTTACACAGTTTGATCACGGCCGTCCAATACGAACGCTCAAACGCTTCAACGACAAGCGATTTGGCATCACGGAACGGTAGTTTGCGTTCCAAGATCTCAGCGAGCAATTTGTCGTTGTCCTGGCTCTGTGTCGGCTGTTTTTCAACCTGTTTTATTGCCTGAACGTTCAAAAAGCGCGTCTCGATGCGGTTGTCATTCGACAACACGCAGGCGCGTTCGACGAAGTTGCGCAACTCGCGGACGTTACCGGGCCAACTGTGGCTTTTCAGCTTCTGAAGCGTCGAGTAGTTAACGTGTTTCGGCGCCGTATTCTGTCTTTCAGCAAACTGGTTGAGGAAATGCTCGACGAGCATCGGAATATCCTCAATACGGTCACGGAGCGGCGGCACGTTGATATTGATGACCGAAAGTCGATAAAACAAGTCTTCGCGGAAATTGCCCTGTTCGACCTCATGGGCGAGGTTTCGGTTGGTCGCCGCAATGACACGCACGTCAACGGGATAAGCTTTCTCGCTGCCAACGGGACGGATTGTGCGGTTTTCGAGTACGCGCAGCAATTTGGGCTGAAGATCAAGCGGCAGTTCACCAATTTCGTCAAGAAAGATGGTGCCACCATTGGCCTGACGAAACGCGCCGTCACGATTGCTGACGGCACCGGTAAAGGAACCCTTGAGATGACCAAACAACTCGGACTCGATGAGTTCCTTCGACACGGCCGAGCAGTCAAAGATCACGTACGGCTTATTCGCGCGTTCCGAATGCGAATGGATCGCACTCGCCACGAGCTCCTTACCACTCCCGTTTTCGCCCTGGATCAACACGGTCGCAAGCGTCGGCGCCACTCGTGCCAACGTACCAAAGATCTCGCGCATCGCGACTGAGCTGCCAAGCATGTTCCCAAAGTGATCTTCTGTCGCGATGTCGACCTGAACCGCATCCGCGTTCAAAATCTCAAAATCGATGGGAATACCTGCACAACGAAACGTCGTGTGGCTCGTAAGATAGATATCATTGACGCGAAGATCGCCGATATACGTGCCATTCTTGCTTTTCGAATCGACGAGGCGAAAGCCTGTTTCATCGATCACGATCGAAGCATGTCGACGCGAAATGGATGGATCATCCACGACAAAATCACAATCGGGATGAGAACCGATCGTGATCTCGCGTTTCTGAAACGTTGCCGTTTTGGGCGTCGAAGTGTGTGCTACCAGACTGAATTTGCGAACTTTAAGCGCAAAACTGCCATAAATCGTTTTGGTTTCGTCTGAAAGCATCATTAGGCACTCGGAACATCGTAAAAGACGATACTTTTGCCGTCCGGCAATAAGACCAATCGTGTGGAAAATTCGCGGATGCTCATGGCAAGGGTATTCTGGTTCATATACCAGTAATTGAGCGCTTTGCGTTTCGCATCCATGCGGGTACGTCCAGTAAACGTAATTGGCTCTTTACGACTCTGGGTCTTATCCTGATTTGCCATCGTGCTGTCTCCTGTGTGTCATTCGATGTCTAAGCAGCCTTGCGCCAACAGTAGATAAATGGTTTGATGAACTGGATAACCTTGAGGAAGGTATACCAGCAATTCAGATAATGTATCACTTTTTTTAAGTCTTTCGACAACAGCTTTGCTCTCTGCTGTCGAAAAAAGTTTGAGAGCCTCTTCGACCCTGACGGTCAAACGAAGCCTGAAAGGAAGCGCTGCACGCATAATATCGAGGCGTTCACGGCAAGGCACTTCAAAAACGGCTTTCTCGAAGATCCGGTTCATTTCTTCCGTACTCAACTTGGGCACGACGTCATTTCCGAAACTTTCGCTGACAAAATCGAGCTCGCCACGGATCCAGCGCGCACCTTCAGTAATGAGCGAAGCAAACCACTGGCGCTCAAGAACCTCGTAGTCAGGCAGATCACGACTCTGCTTTTCGCGGATCGCATTAAGCTCATCGAACGAAATCATGCCTTTGAAAGCCGCAAACGCATAGATGTCAAACAATCGGCTGTTCGAATCGATATTCACGAGCATGCCAGACTTGAACTGATAGCGCAGACAAATGTCGCGACGGCGAAGCATGAGCCAACCGCTCTTCCGTTCACGCACGATGCGACACATGGCGCCCAATACCGACTTGCTGGTACATGACGCCGGATAATCCGCGTGAAATCTAGCTTTTAGCACGAGTTTCTGCGTCAGATGCTCGCTCGCATTGGCATCACTCGGATCTTCCCCAAACGCCCCCGGAAAAAGCTGAAGCGCCGTAATCCACGACCCAGAAGCGAGCAAATACGAATGTCCAAAAAAGCGGTCATCCTGGTCTTCAATGGCTTTGAGCGCTTCCACGATGTCAGCGATGCTGGCCGCAGGTGAAAACGACACAACCCGCGGCGCCAACGTGGCGAGGTAACGCACGACGCCCCACGAATCCACGAGATTCAGGATCAAGATCCAGGGCTGTTCGGGATGCTCTTTGACCAGATCAAAAACGGGTTCCGAATCAACATAAGCTTCTGAAATAATGACGTCTGGCTTCTGTTCGGAAATCGACGAAACCATTTCTGCCACATCTGCCACGTTCGTGTACGCATATCCGCTTTCGTGCAAAATGCGTTTGGTTCGCATGAGAACCTGATTTTCCCGAATGGCAAGCAGAGCTTTCATAGACAATCACAATCCAAAATTAAGTCGCCGAACATCCGGCCACCGTATTCTAATCTATTTTTGCTGCGCGGGCTATTTGTGCCCCTGTCGCAGCCAGGGACACAAATACGCCCGTCGCGGCGCGGCTATTCTGACGAATACGCCGCGCCTATTATTCGAACAAAGCGCCTTCCAGCAAACGCAGCACGTCCATCGTGCGAACGAAGCTGTTCGCATTGGCCAGTTTTGCGGCATGACTCCACGCATCGCGCAACGACTCGTCGTTGGTCTCAATGCCAAGGTCATCCAGCACACCGTGGATCATGGCACCACGTATGCGCAACGACTCACAAAGTTCATCCCACGCGTCCACGAGCGCGTGCACGCGCGAACGCACAAACTGACGCGCTTCATAGGACTCGTCCAAACAACTCAACCATCGGCGATCGACCTCGTCGCCGATCAAGATCTGATTGACGGAACGTTTATAAATCTCGGCAGGCAACTGATGAGACGCGCAGTCGTCCGGGTCGATCTCGAGCGACTCGACCTCGACAAACACGTCAATGAGGTGCGCAAGCATGGCCGCGTGGTCATACACCGTCGTCGGCACGTGCTGCGAACATGCTTCGTCATAGGCCATTACGAAGTCTAGCGACGAGTCATAGCCAAGTGCCGCGCGCGCTGCTGCAAGCCACGCGTACCCTTCACAAAGCTCTGACACGGTCTCATCAGACGTCGCGGTCACGCCGCGCAACGACTCGATCTCGCCGATCGCCGTTTTCACACCCCGTGTGACCGGGCGACCCAGTGCCTCGCAAAGATGGGCTTCAATCAAAAACGCATCCGCATAGATCTCCAACGACGCGGTCTTTTCGCGCCAGTCACCGGGACTCATCGTGCGGATCTGAGCCAGATCGAAATACATCGCCACGATCGAACAACCGCGTTCTGCCGAAACCTCATTAAACAGAGTTCGAGAAGGCATGTCTTTCAACACCGCCATCGCTTTGGCGATGCCGGCTTTAACGCCGCTCACACGCGCAGCACGAAGTAACGATTCATCCCCCAATGATACGATGAGCGCTGCCCCAGACGTCGCTCCGATCGCATTCGTGATCTGAGCCGCATACGATTCCACCGACTTCACGCAAAGACAATACGACGCTTCGACACCATGCAGAGAAAGTGACTTCAAAAGTCGATTCTCAACGTAGTCGCGATACGTCATGTCCGTCACCACAACCACTTTGGCGCCGGCACACACGTCCATCACCGTCGCATCAAAATGCTCAAGGATCTCCGGCTCAAAACCGATCCGCTCAATGCCGGACGCGCCTGACTGCTTTTTCAAGAAATCGCTCAGATTCATGCTCGCTCCTTAACCAATAAAAAACTGTTCGAGCATTTTACAACATTCCCCCTCCCCTGTATTCAATTTTTTTACCGTACCTTTCCAACCCAGCGACACAAATTTGATTTATTCCACTGTATCTTAGCTATATCATACGCGCCGTTTGGTTTTTTCACGCGAACCAACGCGTGAACGCAACCCAAAACGATAACTCAAAACCACCGAACAAACAGACCAGTTTTATGAAAGATAACTTTATTCCTGCCCGCATCTTTATGGGAAGCGTCACGAACATTGCCAATCGACCGTGGCGACGACTCGTCACAGAACTTGGCGCCGAAGCCACTTTAAGCGAAATGGTCATCGCGCACTACGCTTCAAAAGGCGGAAAACAAGACCTCGCCCTCATGCGGCGTGCAGATACTGAAAAATTCTTCGGCGTTCAACTCGTCGGCAACAAGGCTGAACAACTTGTCAAATCTGCGCGTTACGCCGTTCAACAGGGCGCCGATTTCATCGACTTCAACTGCGCATGCCCACACCAGTCCGTCATCTCACACGGCGCCGGCGCTAGCATGCTCAGACGACCCGAGATGATCGCCCAAATGCTCAATGCCATCAAAAATGCCGTCGATTGCCCTGTCACACTAAAAATCCGAAAGGGCTACGCCGAAGAAGATAACGTCGCGCAAGAGATCGTCCACATCGCTGAAGACTGCGGCGTCGCCGCCGTCTTCATTCACGCACGAACGCGCGCCGACCAGTACCGGGGACTCAACGATTGGGAACTCATCGAATCCATCGCACAAAATTCAAAGATTCCTATCATCGGCTGCGGTGATCTGGCACACGGTTCAGACGTCATAAACAAAATGAAAACGTCCGCCTGCGCCGGTTTTGCCCTCGCACGCGGTGCGCTCATGAAACCATGGATCTTTCAGGAGATCAAAAATGGCGCGCCCATGGATCCCTCGAGCGAAGAACGACTCGAGATCCTCAAAAAACTCGTCACCTATTCGCTCGACGACTTCGGACGCGACGAATACGGTTACAAACACGCACGCAAATTCCTCCATAACCAGCTCGTCTTCCTCAATCGATACATTCCGACGGGCGCCTACGGACGCGAATTACCAATGCAGGAACGCGAGGTGGCATGGACGCCGCGTGACCCACTCGAAAAACTCATGAATTCCCAAAAAGTCGAAGATTTCGACGAACTGCTCCACCTCGCGGGGTTTGATGATACGACCAACGGCTAATCACACCGACCACGAAAGCGCCATAGCGCTTTCGTTAGATCCCCTGACCGTGTTTCTGGGACTCGCCACGGCCACCTTGGGACTCGTTATGCCCTACGGGCTCATGAAAGCCGTCGAAGGGCTGAACGCGGTCTCACTCGAACAAACGCTGCTGTGGACAGGCGTCGCGGCGGCCAGTCAGATCATATCCGGGCTATTAGCCTATGCGCTGCAGACGCGAGCCGCCACCGAGTGTCTCACGCTCGACCGACGTGTGCGAACCACACTGTTTCAACGCGCCATCGGCACCGACTTCGTGCGTCTGACAGAAGCCAGTCCCGCCAACTGGGCTGCGCGCATCATCTCGACGGCAAATAGCTACAAATCATGGCTAAACGCCTTATATAATGTCGCTTTACCGCTGCTCGTGACCTCACTGGGCACCTGTGTCGTGCTTCTCTCACTCTCCTGGTCACTCGCCCTGATCTCGTTTGCGCTCCTACCACTCTGTGCCTTATTTTTTGCGGTGCTCCGTCGACGCGTACGAAACTCGTCACAACAGTATTTCGAGACCAACGAAGCCCAGTATCGAGCCTTTAACGAGTCGTTTCACGCACTCGTGCCCATGCGCGCACTTCACCGACAAAACTGGCTGACCGAACGCTTCGACCGCTGCTCAAAAGCCCTCGTCGATGCCGGTGTGCGCTATTACAAAACGCTGGCGCTGCAACGTCCCGTCTTCGATCTGTTTCAGGCCCTCATCCTCGTCGCCCTCTTCGGCATCGGCGGCTATTTCGTCCTAAACGACCAGGCCACGCTCCCGCTCGTCATCGGCTTTCAACTCTACCTGGCGCGCCTCTTCAACGTCATGCGCGCTTCGTCAACGCTCTATGCCTCGTTTCAAGAATTCGTCGAGGGTCGACAACGAGCGAATGAAATTCAACAATTTACTAAAACAGCCGAACCCAAATTTGATCACGCACAAGAACCAGAAATTTTACGTCTTGACCACGTTTCTTTTGCGTTCGGCGAACAGGTGATCTGGAACGACTTTTCGTTACGCCTGACAGCTGGTGAGCGCCACGCCATTTTGGCCCCCTCAGGACGAGGCAAAACCACATTGGCACGCCTCATTTTAGGGCTCTATCAACCCACGTCCGGCACCATTGCGCTTCCGAATGGCACCACTCAAACCATCGGTTTTGTGCCTCAAGAAAACTTTTTGATCACCGGCACCCTGCGCGAAAACATCGAATTTTTGAGCGGCAAACTCGCTCAAACCGATCTGGACGACCTTTGCGAGATCTGTGGTCTTACAGAACTGGCACAACGACTTGGCAATGCCTCCATTGGTCAGTTCGGTCAAAAACTGAGTGGCGGCGAACAACGCCGCGTCATGCTCGCACGAGCCCTCGCCACGAACCCCAGCCTTCTCCTCATCGACCAGCTGACCTCTGACCTCGAACCCGTCCTCTGCGACTACATTTTTGAAACGCTCAAAACACGCCGTCCAAAACTAGGCATTCTCTATTTTGGACATCGTTCGCCCTTTAACCAACAAACAAATGACGAACGTGCCCAAAATATCTCGGCGTAAAAAGACTTAATCGTCGTCGATCTCGCAAAAAACGCCGCCAGCCCCCGGACATCCCATATCCGGACGACCAGAGCCAGTACCACGAATGAGTGTATTCAACTTGCCGAGCGGCTGAACCGTCGGCTTTTCATAAGGCAAGCGAGTTTCTTTATTCTGTTCCGTTTGTTTCATTTCCATAATTCACCTTCCTAAAACCCAACCCCTTCAAACGGTCGAGCCTTTTAGGATATTGCGAAACAAATATCAAGTTTCGAGACCGCGCTAGCGGCCCCCTGGTTACAACTCAGCCTAGCAAGCCTTGTCTGGTCAGAAATTCAAAATCTCAGCCGTAGCGAAGCCGAAGGCAAGCAGGCTGAGATTGGGGCAAGCATAGCTAATAATCTGCAGGTCGCAACAAACGACTAGGCTTCACGAATAAACGTGATCGAGCACCATTCGCCCTTGATACGATGATCGATCGTGCGGATCTTAACGCCTTCATCTGTAAAAGCATGTTCGACTTCCTCGCGTTCTTCAGCCAGGATGCCCGACAAAACGACTTTGCCGCCAATGCGACAAGCATTCTTGATGTCCTCTTTGAGCGCGCGAAGTACCGGTGAAATGATGTTGGCAACAACCAGGTCATATTTCTCTTCGACATCCCAAATATCGGTATCATCGAATTGAGCATCGACATGGTTGGCAGCACCGTTCTCTTTGCTGACATCAATACAGATCGGATCGTTGTCAACGCCACGAACATTGGGGATCTGGCAAAGACAGGCTGCGATCGAAAGAATGCCGGAACCACAACCCACGTCAAGCAAAGACTGAACAGAGCCGTCAGCCGAGTTTTCGTCGATGGCCTGAATGCAGAGCTGCGTCGTTTCATGAAGCCCCGTGCCAAATGCCATACCGGGTTCAATGACGATGCACTGGCTGCCCGGCGCCGGCGTAAACTCACACCACGGCGTGCGGACGGCAATACGAGATGAGATCTGAGCCGGTTTGAACCAGGCTTTCCAGCCATCTTTCCACGATTCATCTTCGAACGTCTCACACGCCGTCGTGATCTCAATGTTCGAACGACGCGCCAACTGTTCGACCGCAGTACGAACTTCAGCCGCATAAACGCTCTGGTCAGCTTCAAAATAACAAAGCAGACGTTTTTTACCCACTTCGATGTCCTTACCATCCATCGTCGTACTGTCCTGCTCGTTGATCGTAGCCGTGCCGTACGCATAAAGCGTTCCGTACACGTCCTGTTCAAAAATACAGCTCTCGAAATTTTCATCCGTGGGCTCTGGGTAAGTAATCGTCAATCGAATCCAGCTTTCGCTCATTGTTTCTCTCTTATAGTTGATGATTGGGATACCAAAACGCGCAAAACCGCACATAACGCGGCGTCTCGCGTATTACGAGTGATCGACTTGCCATATTATAATGGTTGCCATAACGCGCGCGCTTCGCCAAGTTGTCATAACGCGCGCTTCGTCCCTCAAAAAAGAACGAACCGATCTAACATCATAACACGAAAGTCACACTTTACCCAAATGCCTCACGCACAAATACCTTAATCCCAAAACAAGTTGTAACGTTTTACCCTGCTGACGGTGCGGTTTTGTTTACAAATCGGTCCAATTTGGACTAAACTATGCCGCCTTTTTTGAGGCCGATGTTTAAGGATTGGGACATGAAGCGTTTATTTGGACAGACCGCTCTTGGAGCGATGTTAGTGTGGATGATAACAGGCTTATCGGCCTGCGAATCCCCCACGTGTCCATCGGCTGTGCCAGACTGTCCCGCATGTCCAGCCTGTGATCAGAACAACGTCACGCTTTCAAGCCTCGACAATGCTTCCAGGGAACGGCTCAAAACCGAGATCATGGCTGAGATCAAAAATGACCTCATCGAACAATGGAAGACCGAGTGGCTCGCAAAACAACCCGTGCCCGAGATCGATCCAACGCCAGTCCTTCCAAACAGCGACGAAACGCCCAACGAGCCTGACGCTGACGACGAAAAACCTGTGCGACGCTCACATGCCTCCACTCGACCACCATTGCCGCCCACACAGCCTGTCGAAAAAGACGAACGTGGCTTAAAAGTGATGCGACAAGTCCTATCGACCGAAATTTCCAGACGTTTACCGGTCGACGAACGCGAACAGTTCTCTATCGAAGACGCGTCTGTTTTCTGCTACGTCGAAATTTCGTCAAATTCAGAAATCGAGCGCGCCATTACGGTCAAATTTACACATTCTACCGGACTGACACAATCCTACGAACTCCCCGTCGGACAAAGCCCAGCCTGGAGAACCTGGTCAAAACTCAATCTTACCTCCTCCATGACTGGTGCCTGGCTCTGCGAGATCTTTAACGAAGAAGGCGTTCTGCTCGCAAGCAAACCCTTCACGGTCAGCGACACCACGCCATAACAACCACGACCAGGCAACACACCCATGTCTGATCGTTTGGAATCCAAGCGCATGTTCTTTAAAACTCAATACTGGCCAACGATTCTGAAAATGGCGATCCCCATCGTCATTGCCATGCTCACTCAGACGGCGATCAACATCCTTGACACCGTCATGGTCGGTTGGTTAGACCCCAGCTACGCCGTTGCCGGACAGGCTGCACTTGGCTTCTCCACGCCACTCCTTTGGCTTTTTGGCGGCTTTTTGAGCGCGATCAGCATCGGCACGCTGGCGATCGTCGCGCGAAGACAGGGCGAAAATAACTACCAGTTTGCCGGCGCGGCACTGACCAATTCAGTCACCGTCGCCATCATCTCTTCGCTCGTCGTCGGTACACTCGCCTACTACTTCGTACCAAACATCTTCAGGCTCCTCATCGACAACGATGCCGTCATCGCTTTCGGCGTGCCTTACGCACGCTACCGACTCCTCGGCATCCTCAGCATGGTCACGACGGCCGCCATCAAGTCCTTCTTTGATGGCACAAACAAGACCTACGTCCACATGGTCGCCGCGATCGTCATGAACGTCGCCAACATCGTACTCAACTACTGCCTCATCTTCGGCGTTGGCCCCTTCCCCGAAATGAACGTCGCAGGTGCCGGATGCGCTTCACTCATCGCCACCTATATCGGTCTGGCGATCATGATCGGCTGGTCACTCCTGCCAAAGATCCGAAAACAGTACCGCGTCTATCGCCCCTCTGACCTCCACGCAAAGACCGCATGGGACATCATCCGAGTTTCCGTCCCCTCCGGATGCGCCAATATCTTCGTCATGAGCGGCTTCCTCATCTTCTTCAAATTCGTTGGGCTGCTCGATGAAAAAGCCTCCGCCGACATGGTTTTGGGAACTTCGCCCTACGCCGGTGAAACTTTCCCGGCATGGCTCAACGCCCAGAATAACTTCCTAGACACCACACTCGGCACAAACGCGATCTGGAACAGCGATCTCTCCGTCGAACTCCTCAGCTCGACCCTCCCCGTCTATTCCTCGTCTTCCAACCTGCTCGTCTCGATCCTCAGCGTCACCTTCATGAGCGCCATGGCCTTCGGTACCGCTACGGCTTCGCTCGTCAGCCAGTCGCTCGGCAAAAAAGACCCAAAACTCGCCGAGACCTATGCCTACGAATCCGCAAAGATCGCCTCGATCCTCTTCATCGGGCTCGGCATATTCACCTTCTGCTGCTCTGAAATGATCGTCGGTTGGCTCTCAAGCGTCGATCCCGTCATCGAAGTTACCGCCAGCGTTTTACGCCTCCTCTCCGGCGCACTCTTCATCGTCGCTTGTGCACTCATCTTCACCCAATCACTCTTCGGTGCCGGAAATACCAAATTCGTCATGTGCGTCGAATTCGTCCTGCACCTGCTCTGCCTCATTCCCATTTCCTACCTCCTCGGCATCACGCTCGATCTCGGCATTCTGGGCATGTGGGGCGCCGTCATCCTCTACGCCGCTGCGCTCTGCACGATCATGTTCTGCAAGCTCAAAAACGGTTCGTGGAAGAAAATTCAGTTGTAGCCGAATATTCTCGATAATTATTCACCTATTCCCTTCGGGCACCCACGGGGCTCCCTATGGGGGCAAGACGATCTGCCCGTCGACGATTCACTCGCCGCGTTCATACGCCATCAAAACGGTTGATCTGCCATGTACCCAACGCTTATCGGCGAAGGAATATGGGCATTGCCATCCTATTTCACCATGGTCATGCTCGGTTTCTTCGTCAATGCTCTTTTGCTAAGAAATGAAGCCGAGCGCATTCACTGGGATCCTGTGCGCGCCATCGACCTCATGTTCGTGATCATCGCCGCATCCATTATCGGCGCGCGACTCGCACACGTCCTTTTTGACGGCTACATCACCGATTATTACTGGCTCTGCGCCGATCCCACACAACTCGCCGAAAAACTGCCAAACGGCGACCTCTGCACCAGCTCAGCCCAATGTCTTTCTGCACAAAACGCAGGTCACAACATTGGGGCCATTTGCAACGACGGTTTCTGCATCCCAGAACGCGACTGTTTCCGCGTCTTCAAATTCTGGTCGGGCGGACTCACCTATTACGGCGGACTGATCCTGGCCATGATCTGCTCGTGGGTCTTTGCCAAAAAAGCGAAGTGGCCCTACCTCCAGCTGACTGACCTCGCAGCCCCGCTCATCGCCTTTGGCCTGGCCTTTGGCCGACTCGGCTGCTTCCTGGCCGGCTGCTGCTTTGGTCAACGCACCGACATGCCCTGGGGCATCAAATTCCCCATCCATTCCGACGCCTGGCAACTGCACCGCGACCTCTATTACCCCGAACTCCAGGCGCAACACAACGTCACCGGCGTCTGGGAATCGCTCCCTGTTCACCCGACGCAGCTGTATGAACTCCTGGGCGCACTCGTCATCGCCGCCTTCCTCTGGTTCTATCAACGAAAACACATGCGTTTCCATGGTCAAAGCACCGCGATCCTGCTCATTGCCTACGGCATTCTGCGCTTCGTCATCGAGTTCTGGCGCGCCGATCAGCGCGGCGGCTACATTCTGTCAACCTCCCAGTGGATCAGCATTCCTATGTGTCTCCTCGGCATCGTTTTAATCATTCGAGGACGCAAACACCCACTCGTTGCAGAATCCAAAACAGAAGCATAAGGAGGAGGGGGAAGTCTCCCCCTACGCGTCTATTGGCGGCGAATTTGTAGAGACGCAATATTTTGCGCCTCTACAAATTCCCATTCGCCAATACGCCGCTACCCCTTCGCCTGGCAGGGCCTTCTCCCAAGTGGACTGCTCCAAAACAAAGTATTCAAGAATAAACGAACAAACTAAAAATATGATCCTTGACTGAACTGTAACCCGTTTTCAAACTCTGCTCAAAAAAAAAGCGTTGACACTTCGACGCGTTATCTATAAACACGCGTTTGTTCTGCGACATCCTGTCGCAGACCCCGCGCGGCATGTGACTTCCCCCGGTTCATGCCGCTTTTTTTGTTTTTCACGTCACCTAAAGCCATTCAGCGCAGTCTGGCCTATTGACATGCCTGGTACCGTTGAATACAAAAAGCGCATGAACGCGAACCGTTCTAAGCGCGAGACAACATGAGAAAACCAAACAAGTTGTGTCGAAATCAAAAAAAACGCGGCGCGTATTGACAGAGCGTAGAGCCGTCCGGGTCGGGCGGCTCAAGCGAGGGAGAAGCGACGCGGGCGCGGTGTATGAAATAGCCGCGCCTAAAAACAATAGATAATCGGGTGTTTATGCCCATAACAAGTTGTAACAACCCTAACCATTTCAATAAAAAACAATGCGGATCGACATGAAACAAATCTTGCCAATTCTACTCGCCCTTACGCTTCTCGGTTGTACAGGAACAAATAGTGTTCCAAACTCACCAACCCAAACAGAACAAACAGAGACAGCCTCACAGTCTTTTACATTTCAATATAAAACAATGCTTGATCCCTCTAATCCATTTGCAGTCAAAAGTACACTTCCCTTCGGTCTCGTCGATTTTAGCAAGATCCGCCCAGAGCATTATCGTCAAGCTTTCGACGCCGGTATGGCGCAGAATCTCGAAGAAATAGAGCAGATCATTGCTCAGTCAGGCGAACCGACATTTGAAAACACCATTATTCCGCTCGAATTAAGTGGCGGTCTTCTTTACAAAGCTAGTTTATATTTTTCTAATGACGCAGGTGCAAACACCAACGACGAAATCAAAGCGATCCAGACCGAATATTCATCTAAACTGGCATCACACGATGATGACATTTACCTTAATGAGAAGTTGTTTAAGCGCATCGAATCTATCTATGAAAAGCGCGACAAGCTGAATCTTGATGCAGAATCGCTAAGAATTCTTGAACATTATTATAAAGAATTCGTCCGTTCTGGAGCCAAGCTGTCTGAGGAAGGTAAAGAAAAAATACGTAAGATCAACCATGAACTGGCAGAACTCACAACGGCGTATGGTCAGAATATCCTTACAGAAATGAACGATTCGGCCGTCGTCGTTGATGATGCTGCCGAACTGGATGGGCTTGACGCGGAACAAATCAAGGCAGCCGCGGAGGAAGCCAAAAAACGAGGCTTGAACGGAAAATTTGTGATCACCTTAAAGAATACGACGATCCAACCTATTTTGAAGTCACTCAATAACCGTTCTCTTCGTGCAAGAATTCATCAAGCGTCTATCTCACGCGGCTTACGCGGAAATGCGGCAGATAATACGGAAAAAGCATTTAGGATCGCAGAACTCAGAACAGAGCGAGCAAACCTTCTTGGCTATAAGACGTACGCCGAGTTTTCGATTGAAAAGCAAGTGGCAAAAACCGTCGATGCGGTCAATGATATGCAAAATCAGCTTGTGGAGCCGACCAAGGCGAGTTTAGCCAAAGAAGCGGCGGAACTCCAGAGACTGATCGATGCTGAGAATGGAGGATTTGAGTTATCGGCTTACGATTGGTTATATTATGCAGAGAAATTAAGAAAACAGAAATATGACTTCGACGACAATGCGCTAAAACCGTATTTTGAGCTCGACAATGTGATTCAAAATGGGGTGTTTTATGCGGCGAATAAGCTTTATGGCATTACCTTTAAGGAAAGAAAAGACATCCCGACATACAATGCGGATGTCAGAATCTTTGAAGTGTTTGACGCTGACGGCAGTTCACTGGCGCTATTTATCGGTGACTATTATGCGCGTCCATCCAAACGAGGGGGCGCATGGAAATCGAATCTTGCCTCACAGTCAAAATTAACGCATGAAAAACCGATCGTTCTCAATCAAATAAATATCAGTAAACCCGCAGATGGTGAAAAAACACTTTTGACATACGATGAAGTCACGACGCTATTTCACGAATTTGGCCATGCACTTCATGAAATGTTTTCTAACGTGACCTATCCATCCTTCGCAGGTACGAAAGTGCCTCGTGATTTTGTCGAATTTCCATCACAATTCAATGAGATATGGGCGCTTTGGCCGGAAGTTCTCGATCACTATGCCGTTCATTATCAAACGGGTGAAAAGTTGCCCCAGGCGCTCGTCGACAAGGTCGTCGCAGCATCCAAATTCAATCAGGGGTATATGACCACGGAGCATCTTGCAGCAGCGATCCTTGATCAAAAATATCATCAACTGAGTCTTGACCAATTGCAATCGCTCTCTCACAATTCTTTGGCTGACGTCGAAAAGCAATTACTCGCCGAAGCCGGTCTCGACATACAAACAACGCCTCCGCGATATCGAACAGCCTATTATAACCACGTTTTTGCCGGCGGATATGCCGCAGGTTATTACGCATATATGTGGTCGGAGATCCTCGATGCAGATGCAGAAGATTGGTTCAAAACTCACGGATTTTCCCGCGAGAACGGCGATCATCTTCGTAAGACGGTCCTTTCAAAAGGATATACTGAAGATAGTATGAAGTTATATCACGACTTTGCAGGTCGCGATCCATCCATCGATCCCTTCTTAATGCGTCGCGGATTAAAATAACTAACAAGCATTGAGCCATGAACATCATCCAAGTACATATTCTTCTGCTTCGACTCTCCTAGTTATTCATTGAAGTCCCGGCGTTGCCGGGATGCAATTGCTGCATAATAATATGCCAAGGAGACAAAAATGAACCATAGATCCTTACTCAACCTCTTTATCGTTTTTTCATTGTTTACATGTTTCGCAATTGTGCCCCACATTAATGCATTCGCCCAGGAAAAGAAGAAGGACGGTATATACAGCAATCATTCAATGAAAGCAGAAAACAAAAAATGCGCAAAAATTATCTTCGATGAAGATAGAGAATTGAAAGATGACTGGGTGGATAAGCTCATTGAATCAAAAATTGATATTAATTGTAATATTTATACAGATGTTGAAATAAATTATTATCTATACGATCTTGAACAAGAACCTCCATTTAGGAGATTTCCTGAAGAAACCATAGAAACCAAAGTCCTAGTTACACCGCTATATCTTAGCTTGAATAACCTGAATGATCCTAGTGACCAAGAAAAACTCATAAAAGCAGGCGCTGATATTAACAAGCTTCTCTGGACTCAAAACATAATTGAGATTATGGCATTAACATCCGTTTTTGATATCTATAATTTAATCAAAAATTATAAGATTAATTTTAATATTAACAGCATCAAGTCTGTCGACAAAAAATCAATTATGCGCATGCTAATAGTAAAATTGTTACAGAATTCGTATAGTTTATTTGAGGACGGAAAAATTACTTCTGAAGATACAAACGATGAGGGTATTAATTATGCTACAGAATTTTCCTCTTATTACGAACTACTTATTAATTTTCTTAAGTTCGGTGCCGATATCAAAGGTGGTAAAGAAAAGCTAAATGATTTGCTCGAAATGCCCCGTGACAAATTTGCGAATGAAATTGTTAAATATGGCTTTAATATCAATGAAAAAGATATCCGTGGCGTAACGCCTCTCATGGAAATGATTTACTATAGAAGCGTAGATAATATGCTTCCTTCACCTAGTATGCTTGAAGAGAGTCAAAACCAAAATAAAGACCTGACAAACCGAAAATTTGAACATTATGATCCTATCCAAGTGTTGATCGACGCCGGTGCTGATGTGAATTTGGCTGATAATGAAGGACACACCCCACTCCATATCGCTATGCACCCAAAAGTAATTCGAGCTTTGCTCAATAAAGGCGCTAACACTAACGCGCGGGATCGACGTGGTCAAACACCACTTCACGCCGCCGTTTTCAAGGACATACGAGTACTTCAAAGCATTCTTGAAGCTTGTCCAAACAGTAATATCAAAGATCGCCAAGGAAATACAGCTTTGGATTTGGCTATAGCAAAAGGATTTGAAGAACAGATCTCACTATTGAAGGCGTATAATCCCAAGAACTGTTCAAATATCGTTCCGGAGAAAAATGCCACGACAAAACAAAAATCAACGAAAAAGCCCACGATAAATAAAAGCAAACTCGTCAAAAAAGGCTAAAACAAATAAAAGCCACTGCTGTCCCACGAAAAATTCGCAGAATAGCTGGTTCGAATCTCTAAATATGCTATAAGCAATTCGCCAAAACCTTTTATTTACTCATTTCATTCATATAATTTAAGCCAAAATCGAAATTATCCATTTGAAAAATTATAAATTGGATTCGGCTCAATTTGTTTAATCACGCTATGATTTGGAACTTTTTGACTCCAAAACAGCCTCAAACCATTGCGGTTAAACAGTTTGAGCTGTTTTGAAAACTCGGGGGACAGCAGTGCCCCCGAAGAAACCTCACTTTTCCATCGCCGCCCTAAACGTCGCCTCGCTCATGCCTGCCTTCTGCGCTGCCGTCTCCAATGACAGAATTCCGTCTCGCACAAGGCCTATAAGCATCTGCAACGCCCCCAATGCCTTACCTTCCGCAAGCCCGAGCTCTTTGCCTTCCACAAGCCCTAGCTCTTTGCCTTCCGCAAGCCCGAGTTCCTTGCCCTCCACAAGCCCCGCTTCACGTCCCTCGTTGTAATGTGTCTGCTCGACGGCGAAAATATCCCAATAATCCATCAAACTGCGGTCATAGATGCGCTGATCATCTTCATCAAGGCAGGCATACCGCGCCTGTTCAAAAAACTGATCAAATGCATCGCCCGTCAATGATTCAGGACGCTCACATTCAGTCTCGGCCATGGTCTTGATCGCATACAGCCACTTGTCCAAAAGCGTTTTCAGATCGGCCTCGGCTTTTGAAAATTTCGGCATTTCTACATATATAAATGTCAATGTCTTGCTAAAGACAACTTTTGTGTCGATATCCATGAGCTGAATCACGTGACGGTACGCGCTCGACGCGTCGCGGCCGTCGGCTTTGCCGTCTTGCACGACAGCCCTGGTTCCCGCAGGCACTGTCAAATCCGCCTTGTCGAGCGTAAAATTCAAAATCCCGATGGAATAAACGCGTTTTAACTCAAAATTCCAAGCGCCTTTGGGCGCCTGCTTGCGAATCGGCGCCGCCGCATAAAACAGCATCCGGTCACGAAACGCATTCTGCCGCACGTTCTGCATCTCGACAATGATGTGCTCGCCTGTACTCGTCACGCAGTAAACGTCAAAAATGACGTGTCGATCCTCAGGCCCGGAGCCCAGATGCTCATTCTGTCGGTATTCCAGGTCCTCCACGACTTCCATGCCATCAAAGATCGCATTCAAAAAGTCGATCAGAATGGCTTTGTTTTTTTCAGTTCCAAACAGCCACTTAAACCCAAAATCGGTATAAGGATTAATATATTTCGACATCGTGGACCTCCAGGCGACAAAACGCGTTCATATCCTATTTCCATCATAACTCGCCAATTTTCAAATGGCGAGTAAGTTTTGAACAGCGCGGGCTATCTCGCTACGAGCCGTG
>JAZUKH010000035.1:0-7498 GCA_045643185.1 Myxococcota bacterium
TGTAGAGACGTGCGAACCGCGCGTCTCTACACGCGGTCTTCGCAAATGTGTTGTGGATCGTCCAAGTTTGCACCTGAGCCTGTTCTTTGTTAAACTGTTTATCTTGTGCATGGCCGGGTAATGCGATGCGCGTACATTCTGGGGGATTTGGGAGATACTTCTTTGGACGATCTAATATCGTCGCTTTCCATAGACGGTTCGACCGTCGAAGCGTTAATCTTTTTCTTAATTTCGTTGCCGTGTGTGACTTTTTTTGCCACTGGAAACCGCGTTTTGACGAATTTTGGTGAACTCCGGGCGCGTCGTGCTGTCGAAGACGGCCAAACGAACCTGGAACCCTTTGTGAAGAACGTCGATCGTTATTATATGATGTTGAGCGTGATGGAGATGCTCTGCGTCATTGCGATGTTTGGGTTTGGACACGGTTGTTTGTCGCACTGGTTCGAACCCTGGGCTGTATGGCTCATTTTGGCTTCCGCCTACCTGGTGTGTGATATTCTGTTCGTGCGCTTTTCGGAACGGGCTGACGAAAAAAGATTGGCTGGGCGTTACGTTCAGTTTTTGCGACCGTTGCACGTATTGCTGACACCGCTCACGGCTGTTCTGTGTTGGCTCGTCAAACCTTTCAAAAAGAAAGAAGAAAACCAGTTTGCTGATGCCGAACGCATGGAAGAAGAACTGGAACTCATGGTCGATGAATCGACGAAGCAGGGCGGTCTGGAAGACATTCAGGGACGTATTATGCGTTCGGCAATCGACTTTGGCGACACGACGGTGCGTGAAGTCATGATCCCTCGCACGGACATTACGATGATACACGCCGAAGCCAAGCTTGATGACGCTTTTCGACGCTGTGTGCAGGAAGGGTACAGCCGTTTGCCTGTTTACGAAGACGATATCGACTCGATCGTCGGGGTTTTGTATTACAAAGACTTAATGAAACGCGTCTTTGAACTCGAAAATGAGCCCGAAAAACGAGCGAATGAGACGATTCGAGAACTCGTACGCGAAGTGAGCTATGTGCCTGAAACGAAGCATATTCAGGCGATCTTCAGCGATTTTCAGCGTGAACACTACCACATTGCGGTCGTGATTGACGAATTTGGCGGCACAGCGGGGATTGTGACGCTCGAAGACATTCTTGAAGAGTTTTTTGGCGAAATACAGGATGAGTACGATTCAGAAGAGAGCACGATCGTGCCAGTCGATGATTCGGGAGACACGGTCAAGGTCGAAGCTCGCACCAACATTTCTGAGATCGCGGCCTTGTTTGATGTCGAAGTTGAGGAAAATGTCGATTTCGATACGGTGGGTGGTCTGGTTTCGTACAAACTTGGTCGTGTAGGCTCAGTCGGCGACGAGATCGTCGTGTCAGGACTTAAATTCCGTGTGACCGATGCCAACGAAAAGTGCATTTTAAAGGTCGAGATCGCGCGTGATACGTCGGCTGAGGCTGAAGAAACACGACGTGACACGTCTTTACTCAATTTAACAACGTGACCCGTCTTGGGTTAATTTAACGACGTGACGCGTCTTTACTCAATTTAACGACGCGACACGTCATGGTTGTTCGTTGTGTGGCGTAGGGCTCAGCGCACTGCGTCACTGAGCGCTAAACATGATTGCAAGGGTAGGGGCGCAGCGTACTGCGTCCCCCAGCGCTCAGCATTGAATTTAGAAAACGTGAGCTTCACAAGCCTCAACTTTGTAGCTGCTTGAGTTGTTGTTGTCTTCGTGACATTCGTGGAAGGACACATAATTGTCGTCGCCGTGGGCGTCGTCGACAGAGAACATGACCTGATATTTGTCAGCAGAGATCGAAACCTTGGTCGCAGTGCCACCCACCATGATGGTTCCCGTGCCGTCCCAGGCGTAGGTCGCCGTTGCGCTGCCGCCTGCCGCGATGGGAGGTTCGGCATAGGCCGTGCCCAGATAGGCCGTGTAGGTATTGCCATCCGTGTAGACGTAGTCTTTGACGTAGAACGAGGCTGCAACTTTCGCAGACACGCTTAACGAGCCGTTGTTGAGGATCGTCGCTGTCAAACCGACGGTCGATTGCTCACCAGCCGTTTTGGCGCAACCCGATTTGTTATCGAACGAGAAATCGCCCGCAACAAAGTCCGGCGCAAAGTTGACGGAAGGCTGGACATTCGCACGATAGTTGTTGAGGTGCTTGTTGAGCCAGTTGGCTTCTTCGCGTTTGGGCACGGTGCCGTCTTCGTTGATATTGGTGACATGGTAGGCATGCTGGTTCCAGATGCGGCGCGTGCGTACCCAGTTGTCGAGTGAGTCGGCATAGACGGTGATCCCGTTGGAGGGGGTGCCTTCGTCGACGACAACGATCTCGGTTCGACCGTCGTTATCGACGTCGACGATGACCGGGTTTTCGATGACGGTGCCTGACGTATTGGGAGATTCCCAGAGAATCTTGCCGGCTGTATAGGTGCCTCCGTTGTCGAGCTTGACGGTCTTGCCGGTATCGGGTTTGCCCGAGTAGATGCGGATATTCTGTTCGTCGCGGTAGATGACTTCAGCGACGCCGTCGCCTTCGAAGTCGAAAACGGATGATCCCGTTTTATGACTTGATTCATCTTTGGTCTTGCTGGCCCAAACCAGCGAGCCATCCTGTCCGTTAAAGACGGAATAGGCTTTTTCGCCTGCGACGCCGATGTCAGGATCGCCATCGCCGTCAAAGTCTGCAATGACCGGGTTGCCGCCGCCTTTGGTTGAAGTCTGTTTTTCTTCCCAGACCATGCGTTGAGTCCAGTTGTCGCCATTTCGATAGACTTTCCAGACGGAGACATAGCCGCTTCTTACTTTGACGATTTCTGGAATGAGTTCACCCGGTCTATTCGGATCGTTGTCGTTAGGAATGAGGTTGGCAACCGCAACGTAGTCGTATTCCTGGTTATTTCCGGTGCCATCCGCGTTCATCGTTTGTGAGGCTTTGGTATGATCGGCGATGATCTTGCAGTTATTGTCGTAGATATCAGTATTGATGATCTCCATATTGCCGTCCTGGTCGAGGTCGGCGACGCTGAAGAAGCTCATGTACCAAGTGCTGACTCGTCGCATATTGTATGTGCATTTCCACTTTTCATCCCAGTGTTTGCCGCGGATAATGCCGACGGTGGTAATAATGTCTGGCTCGCCGTCACTGTCGATATCAGCGATGGTCGGGTGATAATCGGACCAATAAGTGTCGCCTGCGCCACCGTCGCCATGACCAAAGTTGGCACCAGAGGGCGGGTCGATCTTGTATTTTTCGACCCACTCGTAATTTGTGCCATTTTTTCGCAGGACCATGGCGTAGAGTTTGGCCGACGAGAGTGTGGTCGAGATCGCGGGAGCCAACACTTCGATCTCGCCGTCACCGTCGATATCGGCGGCGCCAGCTTCGTTGTGGCGGTTGAACATGATACGGCCGGAACCGCTTGTACTTGTGCGGGCGAGTAAGTGGCCGTCATCGCCAGAAATAGCGGTCAGGGTGTATTTGTTGTCGATGAAGACGATGTCGGGGATGTCGTTTTGGTCGATCTTTCCGTCCTTGATGCCATCATCGGTCAGATTGATGACGATCGGGGTCTGAACGATACCGTTGGCTTCGCTTGTCGGTATTTTGTATTGCCATTTGATTCGTGGTTTGAACTCGCCAACGGGCGGTGTGTAAGTGCAGACTTCGCTTGCCTTGATCTCGTCGGTAGAAATGCAGCGGTGAGAGGCTTGGTCGCAGAGGCTCCAGTAGTCGCAGTCGCGTTCGGTCGTGCAGCTGTTGCTGCTCGACGGTTTCACGCACTTGTTGAATACACAGACTTCCGACGCGTTGTCGCAGCAGTACTCGAGGTTTTGACCGCAACGTGTGTGCGACGATTCGTCACAGGCTATGAGGCAGCGGTTATCGCCGCAGACGGGCGTTGAGCTGCTGCAACAATACTCCTTACGAGCTTCACCACACATAACGTCGTCATCCTGACAAACGATCTGGCAATAACCAGCTTCATTACAGGCATAGCCTTCCTGACAACATTCGCGTGCTTTGCCGCAACTTTCTCGGCCGTCTGTACAGTTTTGGTCGCAATGGCCTTTGTCGACAGCGCACTGCAAGTTGCCTTTACATTCCTCGCCGTTACACAGCGGGGCGCCGTCATCGCCCAAATTGCTGCATTTTCCTGTCACAAGGTCGCACGCTTGGTAGGGCTTGCAGCAAACTCCGCCACAAATGGTATTCGGACATTCGACACAAGCGCCGTCGACGCATTTTTGGTCGGCGCTGCACGCGTTACACGGATCGGCTGGCACGCATTGTTTGCCGTCAACGCAGCTTTCATCAAACGCGCATGTCGCGCAGAAGCTCGTGCTCTTGAAACACTCGTTGTCGCGGCAAACTTCGTCTGCGGCGCAGTTCAAACACCCTGAAAATGACGAATTGTGTTCAGGATAACAGAAACCGCCGACGCACACCGTGTTATCACCACAATTGGCACAGGCTTCCGAGATCTTGACACAGGCTGCATTCACGCACGTCTCATCGTCAGCACAGTGCGCGCATGAGTGATTCTCAAGGTCGGCAACACATTTGCCGTTATTACAGACCTGATTCTTGTCGCATGAGGGACTGCACGTCTTCTTTTTGGGATCTTCTTTGGGCGGATTATCTTTACCAGGGTCGGTCTGGTCCAGACATTTGTCATTCACACAGTTTTGGCAGTTTTCGTCGCAACCGCTTTCGTCATTAGATACTTTGATGCTCGACGAATCGTCAGAACAAGCGTACAGACTCAGGGTCGCGGCTAAAATGCAAAGACTTAAGGTGTATTTTTTCATCTCTTTCTCCTTAATGTTGATATAGCCATTGATGAAAGAACAACTATATATAGATAGCACGTTGCGCCTTTTTCAAAAAGGGGCAATAATAAATTATTGTATTTGGAGGTGGGAATATGCAGGTCGTGATGATTGGATTGGGACGCATGGGCGTGCTTCAGGCGCGTTTTGCACGCCACTTTGGTGACGTGATCCTGGCTGGCGTTGACGTGTCGGCGTCGGCACGCAGTTTTTTTGATGAAACGTTTGGTGTGCCGACATTTGATTCGGTCGAATCCGCGGGCAAGCGATTGGCAGAGGCCGACTTGGTGTGGGTGACCGTGACCGATGGTCAGATCGAGGCGGTCGCGCAGCGTCTGAACGGCCTTATTCGTGAGGATGCCGTCGTTGTGCACACGAGTGGGGCGGCATCCAGCAGGCTTCTTGCTGATCACTTGGTTCAGCCGACCGCGTCGATTCACCCGCTCGCGGCATGTCCGCCGGTGACGACGTCCGACGAGGCATGTGTGGAGGCATACGATGGCGTGTATCACGCCATCGAAGGCGCGCCAGCGGCTGTCGAACTCGCCCGGCGGCTCGTTGAGCGCATCCATGGTCAGATCGCTGCGATCGATGTCGACAAAAAGTCGCTCTACCACGCTGCGGCCGTGTTCGCGTCCAATTACCCGGTGACGCTCATTGACTTCGCACAGCGCATGTTCGTCGATTGCGGTTTCGACCCCGTGGCCGCACGAGACGCCTCGTGCCGACTGCTCGCTTCTGCCCTCGCTGGTTTGCGCGATCGCTCGCCGCTCGATGCCCTGACAGGTCCCGTCAAGCGTCGTGATCAGGGGACGATCAAAAAACATCGTGATGCGATCAACACATTCGACGCGCAAACGCTCGCGGTTTACGACGCCATGCTCGTCGCTACCCAAAACATGGTCGATCGAAAAGACGAAGGTTAAACTTAAAACTACGTGTAGGTGCCTGTCTTTTCGCAACACGCTAAATGTGTTATAATCTTAAGACCGTGCGATAGGACTGGCGTCCTATGGACGTCAATATCGCGTAATCATGACAAGGAAAATGGTGAAAAACTATGTGGGAAGATAAAGAAGTTGCTGCGATCTACGCGCGCGAAGTGGCGCGTCAGAAACGCGTGCTCAGAATGATCCCGAGCGAAAATATCGTTTCGGATGCTGTCCGCGCCGCTTTGGGTGGCGTTTTTGTTAACAAATACGCCGAAGGTTACCCCGGAAAACGCTATTACCAGGGACAGGAAAATAATGATGCCATCGAAAGACTCGCGATCGAACGAGCCTGCGCGCTTTTCGGCGCTGAACACGCCAATGTCCAAAGCTATAGCGGCAGCCCGGCCAACATGGCGGCCTACTTTGCCCTGTGTTCGCCCGGCGACCGCATCGTTGGGCTTGGACTCAATTCCGGTGGTCACCTGACACACGGTTGGAAAGTCAATTTCTCGGGTAAGCTCTATGAACCGACGCGTCTCGAAGTTGAACCCGAGACCGAACGCCTTGATTATGACAAAATCGCACAGACCTGTCGCGAGATTCAGCCTAAATGCCTGTTTATCGGCACGACGTCGTACAGCCGCGTACTCGATTGGGCGCGTCTGCGCGAGATCGCCGACGAAGTGGGTGCCTACCTCGTGGCGGACATCGCGCACGTCGCCGGACTCGTCGTTGCCGGCGCTTATCCAAGCCCGGTGCCCTATGCCGATATCGTGACCATGACGTCCCACAAGACGTTGCGTGGACCGCGTGGCGGCATGATCCTGTGTAAAGAAAAACACGCTCAGGCCGTTGACCGCGCTGTCTTCCCCGGTATGCAGGGCGGACCGCACATGAACCAGGTCATGGCGCTTGCCGTGGCGCTCGGTGAGGCCGCTCGTCCCGCTTTCAAAGAATACGGACACCAGATCGTGAAAAATGCTCAGTGCCTCGCTCAGCACCTCGTGGATGCAGGACTCCGTATTGTCAGCGGTGGGACCGATTGTCACATGATGGTCGTCGATCTTCGCGCAAAGAACGTGCTTGGTAAGACGGCTGCCATCGCGCTCGAAGAGGCTGGCATCGTCTGTAACTTCAACGCCATTCCCTATGACCCAAATCCGCCCAGAAATCCCAGCGGCATTCGACTCGGCACGCCGAGCCTCACAAGCCGCGGTTTTAAAGAACCAGAAATGGCTCGCGTTGCTCAGTGGATCGTCCAGGTCCTCGATGCGCCCGAAGATGCCGAAAGAAAACAGCGTATCGCGGCTGAGATCGAGGATTTCCTTAAGGATTACCCCGTTGCGCCTGTCGTCGACTAACTTCTCTACGATTCATAGCTAAGCCTTGCGCCTGAAAGAAGAGGCGCTTGGATACAAATAAACCGCTCTCCTAAAAAAGAGCGGTTTTTTTTGTCTAAATGATAGACGTCAGCTTGCCTTAGTGGTGTTCGACAACGTATCAATTCAGTTGGGAAAACAAATTCGTTGTGTCGTGAAAAAGAAAACGCGGCGCGTATTGACCGAGCGTAGAGACGCAAAATTTTGCGTCTCAGCGAGGGAGAAGCGACATGGGTGCGGCGCGTATTGACCGAGCGTAGAGACGCAAAATTTTGCGTCTCAGCGAGGGAGAAGCGACATGGGCGCGGCGCGTATTGACCGAGCGTAGAGACGCAAAATTTT
>JAZUKH010000036.1:0-19736 GCA_045643185.1 Myxococcota bacterium
GCGTAGCATGCTACGCCGCCACGGTGGACGCCACGCCGCCACGGTGGACGCCACGCCGCCACGGTGGACGCCACGCCGCCACGGTGGACGCTACGCCGCCACGGTGGGCGCGAAAAGCCGAGGGGCGGGGGCGTATTGACCTGTAGAGACGCGCGGACCGCACGTCTCCACAGGTCAATAGCCGCCGCGCGTCCGCCGTATTGCCGCAGGCAATAGGCGGCGCTACCAACAAACATCCACGAGCCAAACGTCCATCATCACCATTTCGATTCATCTTTATGAGCTTCGAAAACCGCAACGAAGCGCACGCCGTGGTAGTCCCCATGATCAAAGAATTTTTTCAGATAAGATGGTGTTGCACTTTTTTGAACTGCGAAAAGTTGGTAAAAGCGAAGATGAGAAGTTGTCAGCGTCCATGGCGCTGTGGCTCAAGTTTTTTTAATGTCAAAACGACAGAGAATCTGGCGATGTTTGAAACCGACCAAGTCATGAATAAAGCAACCAATGTACTTCGTGTCATGAGTGATGACGACAGAATGCGCGAAGCTATTCGTATGCGCGAAAAGCGACTCCACGATGAAGCAACATTCCTCGCAACAGCCAGAGCCGAAGGACGCGCCGAAGGACGCGCCGAATTGCTTCAATCCATCATCGCAACCTTTACAAAAGGTGTCATGTCATTGCAGACCGCAGCTCAGTGTGCAGGAATGACAGAATCGGAATTTGAAGCGCTTTGCGCGAAGCATTCACCTGTTTGAGCACCAAACATTTCGAGGCGTATTGAGCGCCCACCGTGTAGCGGCGTATTTCCCTCACGAGGGACGCTACCGTGCTTGATGTGCAAAATCGCTTGCGCAGAGGCTCGACAGATACACATACAATCTTATCGCGCAGATCAATGATCTGCATCTTACAATTTCGACAAGGAGATATCATAATGAAAAAGTGCAATCAAATCATTGCGCTATCCGTTCTTACATTACTAGGCACCTTATATAACACCGGCTGTAGCGAAGATAATAACAAACCTACAACCACCATAAACAGTACGATGTTTGACGGGTCGCAAGGTAATTGCACCAATGGCGGCGTTAAAATCGAAGTGTTAGTCAATGGCAACGTCGATGAGGCGCAAACGCAGTACATCTGCAATGGCACCAATGGACAATCGGGTCAAAGCGGACAAAGCGGAACAAACATCACCATGAAATCCTCGAAGTTCGACAACGCGCAGGGGAGTTGCGCGCATGGTGGTGTGAAAATCGAAGTGTTAGTCAATGGCAACGTCGATGAGGCGCAAACGCAGTACATCTGCAATGGCACCAATGGACAAAGCGGAACAAGCACCACCATGAAAACCACCAAGTTCGACGACGCGCAGGGTGACTGCACCCATGGCGGCGTGAAAATCGAAGTGTTCGTCAATGGCGACGTCGATGAGGCTCAGACGCAGTACATCTGCAATGGCGCACAGGGAGAGATTCAGTGCCCATCTGGCTGGTCGAATTGTGACGGCTCATGCATAGATACCAACACAGACATCACAAATTGTGGCGCATGCGCCCGTGATTGCAATCAAACTAAACCTCAACATGCCAGCACGATGAGCTGCCTCGCCAGCCAATGCACCGTCACCTCATGCGAAGATGGCTACGTCCTCAACGAAGGCCAATGCGTTTCTTGCACTGAACTGCCTGGTTGGACCAAGTGTAATGACCAATGCACCCAGATCGATTCCGACAACAACAACTGCGGTAAATGCAACAACGCCTGTGGTTCCAAACGGGCTTGCTACAACGGCAAGTGCCTTGGCGAGGAGTACTACGGTAATACCGCCACTTCTCCAGATCACTGCGGTGAAGTCGGCAACCGCTGTCCTGATGGACAAGCCTGTGTTCAAGGCCAGTGTAAACTCGGCTATGGCAAAGCCTATTGCGGCGTAGCAATCGTTCAACTCGGCGACATTGAGCGATGCGGCGGCTGCGATGATAAATGCGACAACGGCAAAATTTGCCAAAACAATCAATGTGTCGATGGTATCGGTCCGACCTATTGTAATGGAGTCGCAACAAACACGCTCAGCGATGTCTCGAACTGCGGTGAATGTGGTCATCGTTGCGAAAATTCAAACTGTTTTAACGGCGAATGTGTCTCCGCCCAGGGCGAGTCTTATACGGACGAAATGTATTGCAATAACATCCTTGTTCATTCATGGTCCGATTCTGCCAATTGTGGTAGTTGTGGAAATACTTGCGCAAAAGGCCTTACGTGCTCTGGCGGCATTTGCCAACCTTATAAAATGGATTCTGACTCCAAATTGAATTGCAATGGGAAAGACGTTTCCCCATATAGCGATCGTGACAATTGCGGCAAGTGCGGTAATATCTGCCATGATGATTGTCAACAAGGTATTTGTCTCTTTACGTCATCAACTCAACTAACCTGCAATGGTCCAAAATATTATCCATATTATGATTCCTCTCACTGCGGTAGTTGTGAAATTGACTGCGGAAAAGGAAAATATTGTGCGGCCGGCGTTTGCACGGCAGAAAAGCCGACGAGCGACACGATAACCTATTGTGGTTTTGAATTAGTAAATCCCTACACTGATATTAATCATTGCGGAGGATGCGACATAAGCTGTTCTAATAATCAAATTTGCTCAGCAGGGGCTTGCAAATCCAAGTCAAATTTTGTTAAAGATGATATTATTCCCTTTGGTCACTACGAACAGGACAATGACACAACCAACGGCAAAGAACTGATCACCTGGCGCGTACTCGACAAAAATGACTTAGGACAATATCTTATCATCAGCGAAAAGTCGCTCGATATCCAGCCATACCACACAGATCATAAATCCATCACCTGGGAAAATAGCGCAATTCGTTCGTGGCTGAATGGTTATAACGCATACAGTACTGACAACTTCATTGACGCGGCATTTACGACTGAAGAAAAAGACCAAATCGTTCAATCCACTGTATCGGCCGACGCCAATCCGAAATGCAGCAGCAATCCATCTGGTAATGAAACAACCGACAAGATTTTCCTGCTCAGCGTTACGGAAGCTGAAAATTATTTCTCGAACGATAAGGATCGACGCGCAGAAGCAACACCATACACCAAAGCTAAAGGTGCAACCAAAGACTATTCCGATTTTAAGAATTCCTCCTACTGGTGGCTTCGATCGCCGGGCTGTGACATTGCCTGCGCCGCATACGTATCCAGTAACGGTACCATCGACCACATGAATGGCTATGTTACAGTTGATGATACTGTCGCGGTTCGTCCCGTTTTATGGATAGAACTATAATCCGTGACCTTATCATCAACGCATCTCACACAGCGCGTCCCGAAGGGCGCGCCTATCTGCGAACGGCGCGCTTTGGGTCGAGCTATTTCATCCGCGATGCGGCGTTGTGTACAACGCCGCCACGTGGATGAAATACGCCCTTTTGCGCTCGGCTATTTTCCGGTCCACCGTGGCGGCTTTGCATACAACGCTGCCACGGTGGGCGAGGGAAATAGCCGCCGAGCCAACAACAAACATCCACAAAGAAATCGTCCCCCCATCATCGTTGCAATACCTCGGATTTTTCCAAACGATGTGTTACCATAAACTTGGTATGCATTATCTTGTTGAACGCCAACGGAGGTAAATTATGGACGAACTTCTCTCCCCCAAACTAGACATCGTTTTCAAAAAGATTTTTACAGAAAACCTGGATCTGCTACAGCATTTTGTCGCATCCATGTTGTCGATTCCGATGCAAGAAATTACGGGAATCGAGTTGACAAACCCAGAAATGCTGCCAGATGACCCAGACACGAAATTCAGTCGATTGGACTTACGGCTCTCTTTGGCGACACGCCAAATCGACATCGAAATTCAAGTCAAAAAGATGCTTGGTTATGCCGACCGATCGCTCTTTTATTGGGCGAAACTCTTTACGTCGGATCTCAAATCGGGCGAAGAATATTTTAGCCTAAAACAGGCTATTTCCATTCATCTCGTCGATTTTATGCTCTTCGAAGACCGCAACGAAGCGCACACCGTGGTGGTACCCATGATTCAGGGGACACAAAGAATTTTTTCAGATAAGATGGTGTTGCACTTTTTTGAACTGCGAAAAGTTGGTAAAAGTGAAGATGAGAAGTTGTCAGCGTCCATGGCGCTGTGGCTCAAATTTTTTAATGTCAAAACGACGGAGGATCTGGCGATGTTTGAAACCGACCAAGTCATGAATAAAGCATCCAATGTACTTCGTGTCATGAGTGATGACGACAGAATGCGCGAAGCTGCTCGTATGCGCGAAAAACGGTTGCACGATGAAGCAACTTACCTCGCAACCGCCAGAGCTGAAGGAAGAGCTGAAGGAAGAGCTGAAGGAAGAACTGAAGGAAAAATTGAAACCCTGATTGAACTTGTAAAGTCTGGGCTACTTTCACTACAAATTGCAGCAACACAAGTATCGATGAGCGAATCGGAATTTGAAGCGCTTTGCGCGAAAAATTAACCCGGTTGAGCACCAACCGAGGCGTATCGAGCGTCCCATCCGTGTAGCGGCGTAGCACGCTACGCCGCCACGGTGGGCGTAGCACGCTACGCCGCCACGGTGGACGCGAGAAGACGAGAGGCGGCGGCGTATTTCCCCGCCACGGTGGGCGAGGGAAATAGCCGCCGCGCGTCCGCCGTATTGCCAATGGCAATAGGCGGCGCCTCTCATACACATAATCATTATCCTCACATATAATATCCTTCTAAACGATGTGGTACATACCAATTTTCGAAATTATCACGTTGGTAAAGTACATAGAATTTTATCTTTATCCAATAATTAGGAAAATGAGTAACGTTTCATAAAACGAATTGTAAATTTTGGCTAAAATGATTGAAATGTTAATATAAACACAAACACGTTGGATTTTGTTTGTATCTTTTATCCACAAACTCTAGCCATAAAAGCGTATAATCATTTGCCATTTTTGTACGCCGCTACTGACGCGGACTTTTCATAGGAGAAAGCGATGATCCGTAAAAAAGCAGGCCTTGTCCTGATGTTGTCATGTCTTTTGGCCTTAGGGTGTTCGGAAGGCTCAAATGGCAACGATGAAAACACCAACCCCGAGCAGCAGGATCCAGATCAGAAAGATCCAGATCAGAAAGATCCAGATCAGAAAGATCCAGATCAGAAAGATCCAGATCAGAAAGATCCAGATCAGAAAGATCCGGATCAGAAAGATCCAGATCAGAAAGATCCGGAACAGAAAGATCCAGATCAGAAAGATCCAGAACAGAAAGATCCGCGTCCGGACACCGACAAGTCGCCCGGCATCACCAGTTTGGATCCAACGAGCGGCAAAGAGGGAACAGTCGTTACGATTTCTGGCCGAAATCTGTCCCAAGCCGACAAAGTTTGTTTTGCGCAGACCTGTGTAAGCCCCGAAGAGACCGCAGATACATCGCTCAAAGTCAAAGCCCCGGCAGGGACGGGCAATGCCGCCGTCACAGTCTCGGTGGATGACAAACTCCTCGTCGCGGGTTTCTTCAATTACCTCACAGAAAGCCCAAACAAAGATGAAGTCGACTGGTGCCAACTCAATTGGTTTGAACCCGAGATCAAAAGCGGCAACCCCATCGTCGCTTATGCTCAGGTCTATGAAGCTGGAAAGACTGGAAAAACTGGCACGCACGATCTCAAAGCCGAGTTCGGGTATATGAACGAAATGTCGAAGGATGACGCCATGTTCACATGGGTCGACGCCGTCAGAAACGAGGGTTTCGACGCCGAAGCTTCACAAAATAACGATGAATACACCATCAACGACCTCAAACTCGCCGATGGTGCTTACGCCGTTGCATTCCGTTTCAGTCTCGATGGTACAAACTGGAAAATGTGCGACACGAACGGTTCCGATGACGGCTTCGACCTCACCAAAGCCGCTCAGATCAACGTTGCCCCCGAACCCATCGTCAAAAAGCAAGTCGGCTGGTGCAGAATTATGAACGACATCACCACTTACTACACAAAAGTGGGTGAAAGCTCCGAAAATATTTACGCCCAGGCCTTCGTCGAGGGCTGCACCCATTACAAAGATCACTGCCCGGACCTCAAAGCACAGATCGGTTATGGACTCCCCGCACAAGCGACGGAAGACGCCATCGACGGTGCCTTCACCTGGACGGATGCCAAGATCAACGAAGGTTACGACGGCTCCGGCGGCGAATTACACGACGAGTTCATGGCTCAGGTCAAAACAGACGAAATCGGCGAATACGCCATCGTTTACCGCATGTCCGTCGATGACGGCGAAACCTGGATGTACTGCGATACCGCCGATGACGTCGCATACTCGCCCATGAACGCCGTATCGTGGATCGTCAATGAAGAAGGACACGACCCCGAACATCCCATTCTTCCCCCCATCGGCGATTCCGTTGAATGGTGCCGATTCCAGGGGCCTGCTTCCGCAACAGTCCGCGCAAATCACGAGTCGGAGACCTTCTACGGACAAGTTTACATTCACGGCGTCACGGGTTACCCCTACATGCACGCGCCCAAAAATATCACGGCTGAACTCGGATACGGCGACCCCACAAAGGATCCAAGCGAATTCGAATACGTCGAAGCCAGTCTCAACTGGGGACTCTATCCCCCCTCGGTTAATAACGAATACATGGCGACCCTCACCCCAGACGAGCCGGGCGAATACGCACTCGCCTATCGTTTCAGTCTTGATGATGGCGAAACCTGGACGTACTGCGACTACGATGACGAAGACGGCTTTGACATGAGCAAAACCGCTAAACTCACGGTCACAAAAGACGAAGACGCCATCCTCTGGTGCCGCGTTCAACATCCGCAGTCTCAAACCATCAGACTTGGAGAAACGACCGACAAATACTACGGTCAAGTCTGGGTCGAAGGCTGCTCTGAAGGTTCGGCAAAATGCGAAAGCGTTGAAGGCCAAATCGGTTACGGACTCAAAACTGTCGAAGACCTCGAAGATTTCACGTGGAACGAAGCGACTTACAACGAAACTTTCACCACAACCAATAACGACGAGTATTTCGCAACGATCACGCCAACGGAACCCGGCGGCTACGACGTCGCATACCGCTTTACCACAAACCATGGCGAAACCTGGACATACTGCGACTTTGACGACCTCGGCGGCTACGTTCGCGAAAAATCCGCTTCACTCATCGTCAAAGACAATAAACTCAGCGTTTCCTGGTGCCGAATGTTCGCCGACAACCCGATCGAAGTCACGGCCGGCGGAAATACCGAGCTTATCTACGCTCAAGCTTACGTGGAAGATTGCAGCGAAGAAGCCGGACGCTGCACGAACTTGACGGCTTACGTCGGTTACGGAACTGCGGATGATGACATCAAAGATTTCCACTTCTCAGAAGCCGGGTTCGACAGCGATTTCTACCAGGAAGGCAACAAAAACGACCAGTTCAAAGGCTCTTTCCAAGCCCCCAAAACGGCCGGTGAGTACGATATCGCCTACGCATTCAGCGTCGATGGCGGCGAAACGCTCGTCTACTGCGATACCGACGACAATGCCGAATTCGATCGCTCTAAAACCGGAAAACTCGTCGTCACGGAACCGCCCAAACCAAAAGAACTTGAAATAGGCTGGTGCCAGATCCAGTGGCCAAAATCCGACTTCTCGATCTTCGATACCGACGAAGCCGATGTCTACGGACGTGTGTATGTCGAAGGTTGCACGAACGTTAAAGAAGGTTGTTCAGCCAAAATTAAAGCCGAGCTCGGTTACGGAAGCAAAGACGCCACCGATCCCTCAACCTTCAACTACGTCCCGGCTTCTTATTATCCAAGCGCGATCTACCTTGGAAACAACGAAGAATACGCCGCGACCCTCTCAAATATCCCCGTCGGTGACTACGCACTCGCCTATCGCTTCAGCTTGGACGGAACAAATTGGGTCTATTGCGATAATGACGACGATATCACCGCTTTCAATAGCGCGGATACGCTCAAAATGACCGTCGAAAAACCCAAAATTCTCACGTGGGGTGATGCCCTGGGCAACTACAAATGCGGGATCGACGACGACTACGCATCCTACACGGCCGAACCCAAAGCCATTCAAGGCATCGTCGGTTCGATCTACATCCCCGGATGCACAAATGACGGCGCCACATGCAAATACGTCAAGTCCGCATCCCTGGCCTACATCAAGGATGATGGCACCGATGTCAACTTCACGGTCGGCAATAAAAGCTGGATGACCGTCGACGCCATCGAAAGCGCCCCGCTCGGCAATAACACCAACTATACCGCCAAACTCCAATTGGACGAAGGTACCTACTACTATTACTTCATGTTCGGACTCGAGGATGAAGAAAGATCCGCTTCGCAGACCGTCCAGTGCTTCTCTCACTGGAAATCCCCGACCGACGCGACAATCAACGACCTCGGCGTTGCGACCATTGAAAAATAGTCAATTTGAAAAGAACAATTATATATAATTCTTATTAGCAATTCGCTCGTCTATCTCCTAACGTCGATACGACGAGCATTGGATCGGCCTATTCGCTTCGCGAATACGGCCTTTTGCGCCCGGCTATTTTCCAAAATAATCAAATAGAGACGTGTCATAGCACGTCTCTATTTGTTTTTGGAAAATACGCCGGGCGGCGCTTCGCGCATATTTCACCCACATCGATTAGCAAAACCACGGACTTGCCGAAATAACAGGGTTATCATAGCCTTACTCGTCAAGTTGACCGTTATCAATATACGTAACTTATCCACCCAGCAGCTCAGGAAATCACTTATTGTTCTGGCCATAGTTAATGTGAATATTCAAATCGGCTGGATGCCGATGCATTGCATAACCGGGGCTATGCGCGAAAGCGCATGGCTCCGGTGTAATGGTCTCCACAACATTGCGGCTGGATGCCGCCGCTATATAGTCTCTTTAATTATGTCCATAACAATTAAATCACACTTCATTCACCAACATGGAGCTTTCATGAAACGTTCTCAGTATTTGATTTGTCTTATCTGCATATCGACATTATTAAGTGCCTGTTCCCCACAAAAAACGCCGTCACAAGACGAAACGCCAAGCTCGACAACCCAACAAGCAGCCCCCACAGATTCCCCCAAACCAGGTGAAATAACGCCACAAAGCGCGGCATCCGAGGTTGCTGGTTCTGAAAAACTTGAGAACGCTGCTGCACTGGACAACGCAGCCAAAACCGAAATCAATTCAGAAAATTCGCCCTCAGATGGTGAAAATAACAAACTTTCGGGCACTATCTCTAACGAAATTCTGTTGCCGCAAATTACCCCGCTTCCCATCGAGGAAAAAACAATTCAGTTCGGAATACAGTGCGATGTTGACCGATGCATTTGCGGAGAAAAAGTATGTCATTTTGGAGAAAGCTGCACCGAGACTGGTTGTGAGCCAACGCAGCCGATCGAGTTCGAAAAAGGCATTGAACTCAGGCCCGTTTCGTACAAGCGCGCCATGAATTCTCGCGATCCAGGCAAAACTTACTGGCTGTGTCTGCAGGACGAATGTGAATGGAACGGAATTAAGTTTAACCGGGGCGCAAGTGTATATAAAGATATTGCCTTATGCAGCGAACAAGTCATTAAAATCCAAAATAGTGAGGCTTGGCATTATCAATGTGATTCCCAAAAAGGCTGGATCAATGAAAAAGGCGAACAGGTCGCCTGCAACGGTGAAAATATCACGCGTTCGTGCGGATATATAGACAATGTTTGCGTCAATAAAGCCGGTTGCAAATGTCCAGGACCAAAGCGTTATAATGATTTTAATACGATCAGCATTTCACCAGGCGATGTGTGCGATAAAGATTGGGATTGCAGTCATACAGATATCCAAGCTGCTCCAACTATCCTTAACAAATACGGCTTTACAAAATGCATAGAAGGCAATTGCCCCTGCGGAGAAATCCATTGTGGCAAAAATCAAACGTGTGCATTCGGAAATTGTTATTATTACGGCGAAATTAATAATAATGCTGCAAAATGCAATTTTGAAAGTTACTTCATCACACATGGCACGAGTGATCCCGAAGATCTGGTGATAAGCACGATTTGTGAAGGCGATGAACTATTCAAACTTCTTACGCCGCCAAAAGATCCGACTGGCTATAAACTTGAGGAAACGCATTTTGAGATCATGGACGAGTGCACAGGCAGCGAATGCAGTATTTATGGCACAAATATTTATCCAAAACTCTGGCGCTGCCTTAGCGACAAATGTATTTGCGGTGACAAAGCATGCCCAAGCTACTATTATTGCGGTGAAGAAAAATGTTTCAGTCAGTTAGACACTCAGCTGCATTGGGACAATCATCCAGAACGCTCATTTCACAAAGTAATTTTGCCAAAACAGATGACCGGTTATAACAACCAAAATGAAAAATCGTGGAACTATGAAGGCGACTGTATCTGCAACGGAAAAGTACTTCCTGAAGAAGCACGATGTTATGTCACCGAAGCAGGAACCGAGCATATCATTTGCGGAAATGTAGAATTACCCGAAGAAGCTTCCGGCAATTTTATTTGCTTATACAATTCCGAATGGAAATGTCAGGGTGAGAACTGTCTTTGCAATGGCAAGCCAATTCCGAAAAATGCATATTGTGCCTATCAGGATAAAAATAATCACAAAAATGCAGCCATTTTTTGCAATGAAGATATAGCCCCGGATGACCTTACAGGCTATGTCTGCGATGACTATTGGAAGCGTATCACCGACAGTAAAGATAGTTTACGCGAAGATCATGTCGATGAAACTACCGAAAATAGTGCGTTAAATGCTGACAGTGAGACTAATTCAGAAGAGCTGAAAACAGCTGAAAACGACAAAAAAGAAGAAAGTAAGTCAAATGACAACAGTGAAACTAATTCAGAAGAGCTGAAAGCTGCTGAAAACGGCAAAAAAGAAGAAAGTAGTAAGTCAAACGACGACAGTGAGACAAATTCAGAAGAGCTGAAAGCGGCTGAAAACGACAACGAAGAAGACAGTAACAAACTGGTCAAAACCATTCGACCTGGACAAAACTGTAACAGTTCCTTTGGTTGTCTTTGCAAAAATGAAGTCTGCCCAGTTTCAGGCGAATGCACAGAAAAAGGCTGTTACGACCCTCTGACTCACGCGCCATTTGTAAAAGAAAATGGTTATCTGGTGAGTCAACGCCTTAAACAGTGTGCCGATGACAATGGCTGTATGTGCTCTGACAAAAATATACAAAAGCACAATTATTGTATCGACGACACTCCAAAAGGCAACGTGTACAGCATTATTATTCAGAATCATCGCGCAATTGCGGAAAACAACTTCGGCATCTGGCAATGTCAAAATGATGAGGTCGTCTATCAAAACCTGCCTGTCGAAGCGTACGATCTCAATCTAAATCCGGATGAATATATCTTAAAAGACTGTCTGGACACATATCAACGGTATTATTCGGATCGTGAGTATAATCACAGACGCATAAACCAGTGCATCATAAAAGAAGGCTGTCAGTGTGGCGGCCAGACCTGCCAGTTCGGCAACGCGTGCATCTCCGGACAATGCCTCGACATGAACAAAATTGAGTGTTCCAAAGACCTACATGAAGAAGACAGTCTTGATACACTTGGGTTCTGTCCGAATGACTAACTAACGCTTATTCCATCATCACGTTTCCACATTCACATTTATCTGCATGAAATATGGCCGTGTGGCTAATTCGTTCCACACGGCCGCGCATGCACATACCACGCGATCTGTCGCAAGAAGGGATAGGGTATGTGCATGCGTATCAGGGCGATTGTGTGATTTTACACGCCTTGCTCGCGCGTCAAAGTCGCGGAGGGATTAACGACTGAGTTTTTCAGTAATATCCATGAGGTATTTGAGGCCAACCGCGTCCATGGCGGTATTGCCATTTGCGCCGTTACCACCGTTCATCATGACGGACGGCACGAGCGGGTGTGAAGAGCCAGCCAGGGCTTCAGCAACGCCGACTTTGGTCTTATAAGCCCATTCAGCAGCTTCCTGAGGCGTCAGACCAGCTTTGACCTTCGCCATATTGGCAGCAGCCTCGGCTTCACCTTCAGCCTTGATGCGTTTAGCATCTTCGAGCGCGCGCAATGCATTCAGCTCAGCAACCTGTTTTTCTTTTTCGGCGTTGATAACAGCAACTTCCTGATCTTTCTGGGCATTGATAACGGCAACATCACGCGTTTTTTCAGCCTGCGTGACTTCGCGAATCTTGACGACTTCCTGTTCAGCTTTTTCTTTTGCGATCTTAGCTTTACCTTCAGCCTCAGCCGTGATGGCCTGCTGTTTTGCGGTTTCAGCAGCGGTAGCTTCAGCGACACGTTTCATTTCACGTTCTTTGACGATATCGAGCTGCTGTTGAGCTTTGGCATCAAGTTTAACATTCTGAATTTCGAACTGCAGAATACGAATGTTATATTGTTTAAGCGCCGATTCTTTGATCAGAATGCGTTTACCGTTCTGATCCATAGCCAACTTGGTAACGGTGTATTGCTGGCTTTCTGCTTTCTTAATGACACGGCCATTCTCATCAACTTCATCTTCACCGACTTTCTCTTCGCGCGTTTCGGTCACAGTGAGGTATTCACCATCGGTCAACTGATCTTCGGCGAGCCGACGGAATTCAGCGATTTTTGTCACTTTCGCTTCTTCAGCCGTGAAAATAGGTGCCGTTTTACGCACAGCAGCCAACACGGCGTTACGTACGAGGCCATGTTTTAACTGCTTGTCACTTCGCTGATCCATGTGGATCTTGATCAATGATTCACAATCAACGGGCAATTGATATTTAATATAGCCCGAGACATCGGCATTTGCGTTACGGGACAGCGTAACAGAGATATCATCTTCATCCGTATTATCGCCTTCCCAATTCTTTTCGGTCGAGGAATTAAAATAGAAATCTTTCGTTCTATCGTAATCATAAATCGTCGAGAAGCCGTTCCAATAAAAGCCAGGACGATCAATACAACTCAATTCACCGAACGGAGACTGTTTAATGAGCAACTGTGTTGCATTGTTATAACCGACGAGCGAACGCGCCAGGATAATGACAACAATGACAGCAACGACAACGATGATTACTTTTACAACCGAACTTCTTTCCATATTTCTCCTCTTGACCGAAGTCATAATGACGCATAACGTCAAAATCTGTGAATACAACCAACCTTGAAAGCTCAAAGCCTCAAAAAATGCGGTAAAAGGCTACCACAATCATCTTGTTTTGCAAACCAAAACCATACCAAAATGTTCACACGACGTTTAGCGAGCCGAAGGCAGAAGGGGTAGCGGCGTATGGCGCCGAAATACGCCTTCATTTGTAATTTCAAAACATCAGCGCCCATAGCCGCGCAGGGGAAGGCTTTCCCCTCAAAATAAAAGGATACGGTCAGTCATTCTCAATTATTCATGCAACATGACCAAATAAGTGTTCACTTGAAGCCAGAAACATCCTATGTTAATATTTTAGCGTAATCCTTGTAATTTGGATTACGCTCGGATTGTTTTATCCGATTTGACGTTTTCCCAAAAGGACATCCTCATGAAGCACCGCTGTTCTCTACTTATATTAGCCCTTCCTCTATTTTCAGGGTGCACGCTTGAGTCGCTCCATGTAGACGAGTGCGGAAATGGTCTGCTTGAAGGCGACGAAATGTGCGATGGTGATGAGATCCGCGACAATATTTGCGGCGACGGCTACCAATTAAACGATCATTTCAGTTGCCCTCAAAATTGTCAATTAACGGAAGGTATGAAAAATATCTATTGTTCGCCGGTTAATGGCGGAATCGTCCAGTGTAAGTCAAACATCGACTTTCCAGGATACACCATGAATGCATCTTTTTCCCTGGAACGTTTGAATGATAATGTTAAACTCTACGGCACGATCACTTGTGTCGACACACTGACTCTTGATCAGTCAGACATCGTCGATTTTAATAATGTCGTTCAAAACATTGATAATTTAACGCTCCTCGAGAATAACACGCCTTCCGTCTCTATCTCACCACACACTTTACCCGGCGGAAATTATCTCTGCTTTCCCATCGTAGTCGGCATCAATGAATTCAATCAGGAAGGAGAACCTGTCTCGTATAAGGCCTATAACTGTTCCCCCGACGGACAGATCACTTCTGCTGAAGACACAATAAACGATCTCATCACTGAAAAAATCACAACCAATGATCTTGATGCTTCAAATGATGATCAATATATTACATATATTAATAGTAATTATTCAAACTGCGGCAACGGCGAAGTTGAAAAAGGTGAATTGTGCGATATCGGGCCTGATCATTTACCCAATACAGAAGATGATATCGTTGCAAGTCATCTCTCCTGTAGTGTTTACTATCCGATACCATGGGCAAAACCAGATGATGATCCCTATCTTCCCAATAGGTCTCCTCGTTGCGATGAAACATGCTTACACCTTTCACGAGGTCAGTGTGATTTAAAACCAGAGTATGTCAAAGACGGTATCGTTAGTTGTAAATCTTCCTTGGTTGAAGAAAACGGGGAAATCATCGGTACTATGTCAGTTCATACGGAATATCCAGAAATACAAGTTCAAACAGATATCGTTTGTTATGAACATGACGATAATCAGCAATTATTTCTTGGTAACGTGATCGACCTCGGAAATAAAGCCTCGGCTTTAGCTCAATCAGGCGAAAATATCGCGAGTAATCATGATCATATCGAAATTCGTTACCCAGCTTCATCCCTCCCCAAAGGTATTTATCGTTGCACTATGTTCGTGATCGGTAAACCCAATAGTAAAGGTGGTGTAACGCCCTATAAATGCGATCCAAGCGGAGAACCCATCGACGCGGGTCAAAGTCTGCAAAAAATGCTTGTCAGTCTTATTACGGTGGAGGAGGCTCTAGAATTCGAATACATCCGTAAATAATTATATACATTACTGGCATATTACAGAGGAAAACGGAATAACCTATGAAAAAATTAACCCTTTTTAGTATATTGTTGTCTTGTTCAATATGTTTGCAGGCTTGCCAAGACGATTCGAATGGGACCAACTGCACGTCAGCCGATAATAAATGTATCGACAATACGACGGCGGCTGTATGCGTCTCAGGCAAGCTCGAAACACAAGCTTGTACCGGAGATAAGCCAGTTTGCAAAGACGGCACGTGCGTGAGCGAGAACAATACCGGATGCACAACGGCAGATAACAAATGTCTCAATGCGACAACGGCATCTGTCTGCATCTCAGGCAAACTCGAAACACAAACATGTACCGGAGATAAGCCAGTTTGCAAAGACGGCGCGTGCGTGAGCGAGAACAATACCGGATGCACAACGGCAGATAACAAATGTCTCAATGCGACAACGGCCTCCGTATGCAAAGACGGACGACTCGAAACACAAGCTTGCACCGGCGACAAGCCACTTTGCAAAGACGGTGCATGCGTGAGCGAGAACAATACCGGATGCACCCAAGCGGATAATCGTTGCATTGGACTCAATACGGCTTCCATTTGTGAAAACGGAAAAATGACCGAGGTAAAATGCCAAAGTGACAAACCAAATTGTCGAGCAGGACAATGCGTCAAAGGAGATTGCGAAGATGGACAGATCCGTTGCATTGATACTTCTTCGCCGCAAAAATGCGAAAACGGGGAATGGAAGGAGATGACCGCGTGCTCCGGTAATACCCCCGTGTGCTCAAATAGCGCAACAACGGGCTGCATCGCAGAATGTTCTGGTCTCGAGAAACACTGCACTGGTGAAACGAGTTATCGCCAATGTTCAAATGGACGTTGGACACCGGAACTATGCCCTGTTCAAGCACCGATATGCGATAATAACCAATGCGTCTCAAGTCTTTTTGATTGGTGCGTATTCCAATGGCTCGACACCAATGATAGCAACAAAGCCTATGGGCGCATTCTTCCGTCCGATAAAGTGACTAAAAACGACATCTCAGCGGCACTTGCCTGTACGACGGATCTTTCGCTGCCCGTCTCTGATTGGGAAAGAACACCTGCAGTACTCAATTCAAATTGTTCTAACTGCGGCAATAACCTCGAATATATGACCCCACCGTACGAAGGTGGTAATGGAAGCAATTATTGTACATTTGTATTCACTGCAAAAAATAGAGATTACGCATGTCTGCCACTTCAAGACGGCATAGCTGCTCCAATGTTGATACAACCAGGTGTCACGACACTCAACGAATCTCTCACGCGCCAATTTTATTCTGAGCCTGAATGTATGAAAAATGGCGATAAAATATGCAACGGCGATACACTGATGCGATGTGATAATGGCAGTTGGACGAAAGAACAGCAATGTGAAGGCTCAACACCAAAGTGCAGTACAGAAAGCGGAAGTTGTGAACCTGAATGCACTTCGAAAGATGCGTTCTGTCTCGATACTGAAACGCTCATGACCTGTGAAGGCGGCAAGTTTAAGAACACGACCTGTAAAGACAGTTTCTGCAACAGTGGTGCGTGTGTAGAGTGTTTGGATGGCGATCGAAAATGCGATGGGAACAAACCAAGCAAGTGCGAGAATGGGCACTGGGTCGAATATGAAGCGTGCAAATCACCAACTTCGAAATGCGTTACCTACTCTGACGATCAATGTGTAGCCGATTGCGTTGAGGGCGAGACGAAGTGTTTTGGTGATCTTCAAACACTTTTGACTTGTCATAATGGAACTTGGAAGAGTTCGATGTGCAATGGACAAAAACCCTATTGTTTTGATAATGACACAGAGTGCACTGGTTTATGCGAAGAAGGTGAGACGAAGTGCCAAGAAAATCTTGGTAAGATCAACCATTGCGTTGACGGTGACTGGGAACAAGAGGACTGTCCTGCTGCTCAGCCGTATTGCTATAATCATGAAGGAAAATGTTCATTCCCTAAACCAGGCGATGCATGTGATCTAGAAACATTTTATCCGTTCTCATATAATAAAAAAATATATTATTGCGCTTGGCAATATGGTAGCCAAGCAACCATCATCGAAGAGGACTGTAAAGGTGAATGTATGACAACGGGAAATCGATGGGATGGGTATAATGTTGAATGGATGCAGAATGAATGTGCAGTTGAGGGAGATATAGGCACAATGTCAAACCTGGAACATACACATCATGCTTGTGGAAAATGCAGATGGCTTCCTTATTATGGATATCGATATCTTGTCGTTCCAGGCAAAGTTGTATATGACTACACAAAAGATTCTTATATGTGTATAAGATTAACAGACTAAATATATCATGTGACGCGTGATAACCTGTCGTGGCCTTGAACTTAATACCACGACAGGTTACGTTCACCAGCAACCAAACCACGTCCCCATATTTTAGCGCATACCCAAACTAATGGCGCGCCACAACGCATATTCGAACGCGACGGGAACCCTTTGACCAGCCTTGACCGCTTCACGATACGTCTGATACGCCTCCATCACGCCTTGTTCATCAACCATTTCACGCACGACCACATCGTTTTGCAAACACGTGATCGCCTGAAATATCTCATCGAGTAAAGTCTGAGTGAAGCGTCGCTGTAATATTTCTTCAAAATCCTTCGTTTTGGCGTGTTTCAACACACGTTCGGGCAAAAACGGACTGAGTGCGCGCTTATATATGGGACGATATTGATGATGCGTGTAATGCGCCGTCGGCGGAAAACTCGCACACAAAGCATAAAGCTCAGAGTCGAAAAGCGGGTCAAAACTCTCAACCCCAGTCACACGCATGGCTCGGTCCAACGAGCGCACAAATAGCTCGTGATTCCATGAGCGAATATCGAACAGACGTTGTTCGCCAAGCGTCCTGTGGCTTTGCACACTCGAACCAAACGCATGACACACGTCAGCGCGACACCAAGATCCAGGTAAAAATGCCTGAGAATGACGAGGCCAACCGCTCAGATGAGCGTGCAACCAACCAGGTTTTTCTGGAATTCCCAAGGTTGCTTTAAAAATACCCATTTTTTTCGAAACAAATTCGCTCACGACACGGCGTTTAGCACCAACCGAAAGTGCTCGCCATTCTTCGACAAGCTGCGTCCAATGATGGTGTTTTGCCAAATCCGTCCAAAACAGGTCGCCATACAGATTGACGAGGTAATTGCCGCCATACCCCGTGATGAGACGTGCGCCTTCAATGGCCTGGTCAGCCCCTTGCAACAAGTGCATGAGCATATTGCCACAGGGCATAAACTGCGGCCCAAAGCCATCGACAACGTCCATGGGCGTCAACGTTGTTTTCGCGGCATCAGACAAATCTAAACCATGCACGACGAGCTGACAGGCTTCGGCCATAGCCTGGATCTCACCAGATTCATCGGCACCAACAAATCGTGGGTTTTTCATCGAAACCACGTGGATCGGCTTGTTTGGCGAAAGATAGCGCGCCACACCGACGATACCGGTAGAATCTAGACCACCAGACATCGAATAAACCACCGGTTTATCCTCTGGAATGCGAGACACCGCGCGAATCAAAGCTTCACGCAGCCGATCAACCATAGATGCTTCAGAAACGAGCGTAGTCGACTCAAACACCCCACCTTTCGGCCAGTAGTCTGCGCGTTTTCCCGAATTGCCTTGCCACACAAAGCATTCTCCAGCTCGCAAACGTGTTATGCCTTCAAAAACATCTTCGATCGTGTCGGTATTTAAACAGGCCAAGTAGTCGGCTAACCAGGCTCGATTCCAACGCCCTGATGAAAATTGAAGCACGAGGTCCGGCGATGTCGTCCAGATCATCGCTCCGTCTTTGCGTTCGCCCATCACGAGCGGAATCAGTCCGAGTTTATCGCGAAAACACACGAAACCTGTCTCGGTCAGCACGCAACCACAGACACCATCACGCAGTGCATCGCTCAACTCGTCAATATGCATGCCGCGACACTGCCAGTTCCCCAGTGCCTCAAGGTCAGGTTGATTTCCCACGACAGCAATGACGGTATTCGTTCCAATCACCGACTGGTAAAAAGCACGTCCACCAAATTTAGTCCACAACGACATTTCACCAAATTTGGCTATACAATTCCAGGCCTGTCCCGGGTCATAATGGCGACAAATTGCAATATCCATGACCCCAATCATTATCGCACATCGAAGCAAAACGCAAGATGGGCACGAAAAAAAGCGGCCTAGGGGTTATTGTTCAGCTGGGGTAGGCAAAATACATAAATCTCAGCCGTAGCGAAGCCGAAGGCAAGCAGGCTGAAATCGGCGCGCGGACGCGATTTGTTCGAAGCCGAAGGCAAGTTCGCGGCCGCCGACGCCAAACGAAGTTTGCGTTGATTTATCGTAACTGTTCCTGAAGTTGGTACGGCCGTGTGGCTTGTTTGAGCGAAGCGAGTTCCACACAGCCGACAATAAAAGCGCCGGGGGATGCAAGGGGGCCGGGCGCTAACGGCCCCCTGCGCGCCGCAGGCCTAGGCCTGCTCAAAAACAAAATGCTAATGGATCAACGCAAAATCTAAAACAAATTATGATCCTCGCCTGAGTATAACGCCTAGCGACCGTAACCGAGAATTTCGACGATGTTGACGAAGTAGATGCCGAAAAAAATAAAAAAAAGCCGGCGACGTTCTACTCTCCCACGCAGTCACCCACGCAGTACCATCGACGCAAAAGAGCTTAACTTCCGAGTTCGGGATGGGATCGGGTGTGGC
>JAZUKH010000037.1:0-7553 GCA_045643185.1 Myxococcota bacterium
CATCGTGTCCGGACATGTCGATGCGACCGGTTGTGTTAAATCGGTCGAAAAGAGCGGTGAATGTCTCAAAATAGCGTTTTCGGCTCCCGGTTCGATCTTGCAGCTCGTCGTCGAAAAGGGATCCATTGCCATTGATGGCGCGTCTTTGACCGTCAACCGCGTGTCGGATGAAGATTTTGAGATCATGTTGATCCCACATTCTCAGTCTGTTTTGTCGTCCGATTTTTGGCAGGTTGGTCGACGCGTGAATCTCGAAACCGATATCCTTGGCAAATACGTTCAAAAACTGCTGTCTTGCACCCAATCGCCGAGTCGTGGTATAGTGGAAGACGGTCCGTCGGTCACCATGGAAACATTGCGTGAGGCGGGTTTTTTAGGATATTAAGCCTCTTAGTCGGAGCGAACCGTGTTCGCTCTTCGCGTCTACAGTTATTTTTTCGCGACTCGCTCGCCCTTAAATCATGACGCAACGGGAGGCACGAGGAAAAGCGATGTTAACAAAGATTGAAGACGCGATCGAAGTCCTGAAACAAGGCAAAATGATCATTTTGGTCGACGATGAGAATCGTGAGAACGAAGGTGATCTGTGCATGCTCGCTGAATTTTGTGAGGCGAAAGACATTAATTTTATGGCTCACTACGGTTGTGGTCTGATCTGCCTGACGATGACGGAAGAACGCCTTCAGAACTTGGGGATCGAGCCCCAGGTGGCGCAAAACACGAGTCGTTTTCACACGGCATTTCGCGTGAGCATTGAAGCGGCGAAAGGTGTGACGACGGGCATTAGTGCCGCCGACCGAGCGACGACGATCCGCACGGCGGTCGCCCCGGATTGCAGACCCGAAGATCTTGCCCGTCCAGGGCACATGTTTCCGATCGCGGCCCGTCCAGGTGGCGTGCTCGTCCGCGTTGGGCAGACGGAAGGCAGCGTTGATCTCGCGACGCTTTGTGGCTGCAAAGTGCCTTCTGGTGTCATTTGCGAGATCATGAAAGACGACGGCACCATGGCGCGCATGCCCGACCTCGAGGTTTTTGCGCAGATCCATAACATGCCCATTGTGACGATCGCCGACCTCATCGAATATCGTTTACGTAGTGAATGTTTGGTCAAACACGTCAAAGACGAAGTCGTGCGCACCGGCTACGCTGAAGGATTTCACGCCCACGTGTTCCAAAACACCGTGGATGGCGCAGTTCACCTTGCTCTGACCTATGGCTGGGACAAGGCGAAAACGCAAACGCCGCTTGTTCGCGTTCACTCGGGGGAACTTTGGGTCGATGCTTTTGCGCTCGATGATTCCAAAGACTCCGTTGTGTCGGCGGTGAAACAGATCCGCGAGTGCGGCTGCGGTGTGTTGCTTTATATCGCGTCGGAATCCGGTTCGTTGATCCAGGCGATCGATCGCAGCGCCAAGCGCGAACTTGATGAGGAGGCGATCAACCGCATGCCGCCTGAACTTCGTTTTTATGGCACCGGCGCCCAGTGTTTGCGCGCGCTCGGCGTCTCGGATATGCGTTTGCTCACCGATCAACCCAAAAAGATGACGGGGCTCGAAGGATTTGGTCTGCACGTCGTCGAATACGTTTCGTTCAAGGCATAACATCAATAAGGAGAATAAGCCATGCCAGTGATCCATGAGGGAATTCTGAATGCACAAGGTAAAAAATTCGCGATTGTCGTCACGCGCTTCAATAGCTTTTTGACCGATCGTCTGCTTGAAGGTGCGCTCGACACGATCCATCGCCACGGCGGCGACATTGAAACGCTTGATGTTTACAAAGCGCCGGGGTGTTTCGAAATTCCTGTGCTCGCCAAAAAAATTGCCGCGAAAGGCGGCGTTGATGCCATCATTTGCTTGGGTGTGTTGATCCGCGGCGATACACCGCATTTTGACTATATTTCTTCGGAATGTACCAAGGGCATCGCTCAGACCGCCCTCGAATATGGTTTGCCCGTGGCTTATGGCGTCATTACAGCGGATACGCTCGATCAGGCTATTCACCGTTCGGGCACCAAAGCTGGGAATAAGGGCTCCGAAGCTGCGCTCGCGGCCATCGAAATGGCTGATTTGTTCAAAAATATTTAATTTTTGCGATAACGCTGTGTCGTTGGCCCTGCCAGGCGAAGGGGTAGCGGCGTATTGGCGGAGCCAATAGCCGCGTAGGGGGAGACTTCCCCCTTCACAAAAAAAACTTTCACAGCGTTGCGTGACAACATCTTCACACAAAATGGTAATAAATATGACGACCAATAACTCAAACTCGAAAAATATCGAATTGCCGGATGAAGCGTTTTCGCAGACGCGTTCTGCGGCAGCAACGTTGATCTGTCTGAATCGCGAAAATCCAGAAATGGACGTGAATATGGCGGTTTCCCAGCTCAAAACGGCATATCCCAAGGCCGATTTTGAGGTCGTGGATGATTTGGTGAAAGGGAACGGCGCGTTTTCGGAAGTGACGGATGACGTGATCAACAAGATCCTTTCGCTGACGCACATTGATGGTTATGAAGTAGTGCCGTATCGTGAAGCCGTGATGACAGTGCTGATCCGTGACTATTTGTCGTCGCTTCGTTCGCCGTCGGCGTCATTGGCTGAAGATGCGATCCAGCGCGTGACGGCGAAATTGGGCGAAGATTATCGTGGTTCGACCAAGAATGCCGCGCAGCTCGTGGCCGGTCAGCGTACCCGCATTCGTAAGTGCGTGCGCGCGCTTTCGTTGGCTGCGCTCTACAATATGCACTATCGCAATGATTCAACGATCGAGAAGATCATGCGCGATGTGGAGCAGCTTTTAAAGCCGTATGTTGATGACAATGCGCTGCTCGTCGATCGTTTTCCGGTTGAAGAATTTACCGATAATCAAGGTGTGCTGAACGAACGTGGTAAATTTGCGCTGAATGAGACGCGCAAATTCGTCATCGATTACATTCCTAAACGTGATGAAATCGATACGATCATTCAGAATTCGAGCCGCAAATGGAGTTTGGGGCGCATGTTGCTGATCGACTTGAGCATCATTCGGATCGCGACGTACGAGCTGATGTTCACGAAGGATCCGCAGCCGACGGTGTATATCAACGAAGCGGTGGAGCTTTCTAAGCAGTTCGGTGCTGAACGCAGCCGTAATTTTGTGAATGGCATGTTGCAGCAGATCGTGGATGACAACCACCTCAAGGATAAAAATTCGAAATAGTTAAAGCGATTCATCGGTTAACACGAGGCGAGGGGCAACCAGCCTCGTGGGAATATCCTGTGGATCAGTTTGCGTCGCATTGCGGCGCATGGTTATTTCGTCATGAAAGGCTTAATTTCAGCGCTCATCATATTTATGATTTTTTTGACGGGTTGCATGCCGTTCGTTGACGAAGGCGAATCGCCTTCGGCGTTTGAGCGAGCGATGGCAGCGGACAGTCAGAAGATGCATTATCGCCCGGTGCACCGTGGTGAACCGCGTTGGGTGATCGTGGATCACGGCAACACGCTTGTTTTACGGACCGGTTCGGGGGTGCACCTTCGCACGAGCGCGCGCCGTGCAGAACATCGTACGGTGATTCGCAAAGACGGTTTGATCGTCGGCAATGTTGTGACCAGTAATGGCGTAGTGACGTTCAAACCGATCAATCGTCGCGATGAAAACGCGAAGGACGTCTCCATTACGTGCGCCTCTCATGACGTTGCGATCTTGAATTCCGAAACGAGCCAGCTGCGCATTACCTTTAATGCGGCTGATACGCAGGCTGAATCGGATGCGTGGCAGGTTCGTCGCTATGCTCGTCACCGTCTTTCGGTCGAGCCTCGTGCAGCGCAGTCCGATGTCAAGGGCGAGCCGCTTGAAGTGCCCTTTAATGCCTTGGGAACGTTGATTTTTAACAGTGATGATCAAATGCCGTTGAACGCCCGTTTTGCGCTCGCGAGTTATGTGACCTCCTATAAATTTTCGTGCGGCGACTAGTTGCGTTCGTGCGCTATAAGCGCGTTTTATTCAACAATTGAACAAACTGCGTCGAATTTCGTTGCCAAGCGTTTTTCAGTGCGATAGAATATGCGCGCATTATGAAGCTAGGAATAGCTGAGTAATCGCCGGGATGGTGAAACTGGTAAACACAGTGGACTTAAAATCCTCCGCCTTAACCTGGCTTGCGGGTTCGATTCCCGCTCCCGGCACTCATAGGGAAAATCCTTCTGGATTTTCCCTTTTTTTTATCTGGCGCGTGTCGCTTGAGAACCATGGAAGGTGAGCCAATGATCGATCTATCGTCGCTGAATCCGTGTCAATATGAAGCCACTACGCATGTCGGCAACGACCATTGTTTGATTCTGGCTGGAGCCGGTTCAGGTAAAACACGTGTGTTGACCTATCGCATCGCTTGGCTCGTCGAAGCGCAAAATGTCAGTCCATATCGCATTCTGGCGTTCACGTTCACGAATAAAGCCGCGAATGAAATGAAACAACGCACCGAGCAATTGCTGGGTGAGGACACCGCAGTTCGGCTCATGACGTTTCACCGCTTTGGACTCATGTTTTTGAAGCGATATGGTCATCTTGTTGGCTTGCAACCCAATTTTTCAGTTTTCGATACAGGGCAGTCTGAGACGCTCGTCAAGCACATCTTTGAAAATCACAACCTCAAAGAAAAATTGGCGCATCCCGACTATTGGACGCCGCGCAGACTCTCCAAAAAAATAGCTTACTATAAAGATACTGGTAAATCCGCAAACGATATTCTGGATGAGGCGAACTCGCGCGAAAATTCGCGCAGTAAGGGCGATTTTGAGGTAATGGCGACCCTCTATGACCTCTATGACGCCGGATTGCGTGAGAATAATGCCATTGATTTTGCCGACATGCTCAAACTGACTTACCAGGTCTTGCGTGACAGCGATGACGTTCGTCATGCGTTTCAGGAGCATTACACGCACATTCTGGTCGACGAGTTTCAGGACACAAATATGTTTCAGATCCGCATTCTGAAATTACTTTGTGGTCCCGAAACGCATTTGACAGCCGTTGGGGATGATGACCAGTCGATTTATGGATGGCGAGGGGCTGACAGCACGTCGATCTTGCGTTTTGACGAGTTGTTTGGGGCTTGTACGGTCTACAAACTTGAGCAGAACTATCGTTCTACCCGTCCGATTCTTGCCTGCGCCTCAACGTTGATCGCGCACAACCAGGCGCGTCGTGAAAAGACCTTGTGGACTGAGACCGAAGGCGGCGAACCCGTTCATTGTTTTCGCTCCGCTTCGATGAAGGACGAAGCGAGTGACGTGGTCAAAAAGATCAAGGCACTCAAAACGCGTGAAAAAGCTGCGTGGTCAGATTTTGCCATCCTGTTCCGTGTCAACAGCCGTTCGTCGTTGTTTGAAACCGCCTGTTCCAAAGCTGGTGTGCCTTATGTCATCGTGGGCGGCACGGGATTCTACGAGCGCGAAGAGATCTCGGATCTGTTGTCCTATCTTCGTTTGCTGGTCAACCCACTCGATCGGATCTCACTTAGTCGCATCATCAATCGCCCAGCACGCAACATTGGCGAAAAGTCGGTCGAAAAGCTTTTTGAACTGCTCGTTCAAAAAGAGCAGTTTGGTGTGCCGCGCGAGGAATGCCTTGTTTCGTTGCTGCACGACATCGTCGAAAAGCGTTGCGTTGTGCCGCGTGGTGGAGCCAAGTTTGTTGAAGGGTGCCGCAGCTTTTTGAATGTGTTAGATCGCGTTCGCGATTGGCAGACCATGCCGCCCAAACTCGTGTTGGAAGCTATCCTTAACGAGACGAAATATACTGGTGATTATCTCAAAAAAGTCTGTGCGCAAAAGAACGTGCCGGTTGAAGAAGCTCTCGAACGCATTCAATTTTTGCTCGCTCTTCTTGATGAACACCAACGCGAAAAAACGAACGACCTTGCCGGTTTTCTTGAGGAGATCTCGATCGTCCATCCCGAAGACAACGACACGAGTGACACGGTCAAATTGATGACGCTTCACAGCTCAAAAGGTCTGGAATTCCGTACAGTTTTCATTGTTGGTGCCGCCGATCGCGGTATTCCTCTGGCGCCAAAAGATGGTGAAGATAATATGGAAGAAGAACGGCGTTTGATGTATGTCGGCATGACGCGAGCCCGTCAACGTTTGTTCATTTCGTATCCGTTGTTTATGGCTGGTCAGGGGAGCGATTGCTTTAATGCGTTACCGAGCCCGTTTTACGATGAAATGAATCCGAAAAAGCCCGGTTTGATCGAATGGGAAGCCGAAGCCGTGACGGAGGCAGACGACCCGCTCATGCGTCGTCGTGCCGTTGTGCCGCGTGCCGGTCTTACTTGGTCAGCGCGCGGTTCACAGACCAGTGAACGACAAAGGCGTCGTGATGCCGAAGCTGAGGCGCGTTATTACGACATTCCAAGCGCTGCCTATGAAGAAGATTCCACACAACTCGATGCATCTGAGTCCCGTTTTGTCTCGTCCCGTGAAGATGCCGAATTTGAGACTGAGGTGAGGCGTGCGGTCAAACAGGCCAGCACCAGCACCGTGTTGTCCAAAAATAACAAGAAAATTGAAGTCGGTGCACACGTCATGCACAGCGTACATGGGCTGGGTACTGTCATTGAGCTTAGTGGTACAGGACGCGATGCGAAAGCCGTCGTTAACTTCCAAAAAGCTGGTCGTCGCACCATCGTTGCACGTTTTTTGAACGTTTGAAATCTAAAATTTGAAATCTCATACTTGAGAATCTATATCACCAACTGGTTTAAGCCAATCATTTAGTATTAAAAATTCAATGGAGGAGAATAAAATGAAGTTAGCACAAGGTAGAAAACTATTTATAGCCATATTGATGTTATCTCTCTTTGGTTTGATGGCTTGCTCAGGAAGCGATCATGATAAAAGTGAGAATTGCCATGACGGCGTTTATGGTGAAGGCGATTCTGCGGTCAAGTGTGATTATAGTTGTGTGGATGGTTATGGTTGCTTAGATCAGTATGACTGCGTTACTAAGTTTGTCGATGACGAACATTATTGCTACAACTTTGAGAATAAGACCTGGGAAAGCTTGAGAAGATGTGATTCTGCAGGATTCTGTTCAAGTAATGGGGATTACACGCCATGTAATGGTAAAACCATTCATTGCGATAATGGTTGCGATAAGACTGGATGTAAGACGGATAGCTCAGGAAGCGATCATGATATCAGTAAGAAGTGCCATGACGGCGTTTATGGTGAAGGCGATTCTGCGGTCAAGTGTGATTATAATTGTGTGGATGGTTATGGTTGCTTAGATCAGTATGACTGCGTTACTGCGTTTATCGATGACGAACATTATTGCTACAACTTTGAGAATAAGACCTGGGAAAGCTTGAGAAGATGTGATTCTGCAGGATTCTGTTCAAGTGATGGGGATTACACGCCATGCAATGGTAAAACCATTCATTGCGATAATGGTTGCGACGATAAGACTGGATGTAAATCGTCGTTGTGATTCTGAATATGATAACGTTAGCGTGGGAAGCATGTTCGAAGCGCGTGCATAAATGTGACGTTTTGAACACTCACCCAACCATG
>JAZUKH010000038.1:0-30340 GCA_045643185.1 Myxococcota bacterium
CTTTAACCCTGAAAACGTGACGCAGCAGGAAGGTCAACCCGTTGAAACGTGGGCTCGTCTGACGATGGAAAAAGCGAATGCGGGCGAGTGTATTGATAAACAAAAAGCGTGTTTTGTCGCCACGTTTTCGACAAACGACTATGTGCCTTACGAAAGCCAGATCCTGAAAGCGGAACACCGCGTGAATCGCAATATCCGCGTTGAGATCAACCACTATTCGGCTGCCGACCTGACTTTTTCGGGCAACCTGCAGGATCGCCTGACGGGTCTGTATCGTGAAAACGACCATTGGAACGAGACCGAACTGGTCGGCAAGCTCACGGTCGGCTATCAAACTGAGCTGGATCTGACCAAAATGTCTGTGCACGACCATGTGCCGCAAACAAGTCAGACGCGCGCTCCCGATGACCAAACACTTTTTGCCTGTACCAAGAAAGACGTTGCGGCGCTCTTTGAAAGTGCTTTTACAGACTTCGACCTGGATCACTGCGAGTTGGCACTCGAAGATCAACGTGCGACCTGCCAAACGGCCATGGCCTGTCGTCAAAACTTGTTGAACGACGACGGCACAAGTACCGACAACGACGTTTCCTGTGCCGATACGATGATCCAGGTAGCCAATACACTGCTCGAACGTCCCAACAACCTGTCGAAGATCCTTGAAAAAGTGCTGACGAGCGAACCAACGAGCGACGCCCCACTCGCAACCGTTTGCGGATCTGATCTCTATAACTTTGCGGATTTCCAAAACGCGTGTTCGACGGCAGGCTGCGACCTGTGCAGCGACCATCCCGAGTTTTCGTGCGCCGCCGAACTCGTCGCCCACGTGTACACGCATGAAAAAGTCCTGTCTTCGGATGACCAGACAGCCTTGTTGCACGCCTGGACGGAGCTCACGCGCGAAAGTTATCAGGCCGATCAATACCTGGCCTATGACCAGGACCTTGAGATACGCAAATCCTGGCTGGAAGGCGCCACTTACAATGGTTCATTCGCCGCGCGCCTGATGGATGGCCTCAACACAGAATTGCTGGCCAAACACCGCGACAAGGTGATCAACGTTCAGCGTTCGGTGCTTAACAAACAGCTTTATCCAGCCTCGCTCGACATGCTCGCGCTTAACCTGGACACCGCGCAATCGCTCGAAAGTGCCTCAGAACGCAACACGATCTTGAGCGACCTGGCCCAATCGTGGGAAACCCTTGCCACCACGCTCAACCTGACTGCGCGCCGTCACGATGTACTCAGCCAAAATGACGCGGAACGCCAAAAAGCAGGAAATGCGTTGCGCAACGACCTGTCAGACCTCTATTTTGCCGGTCTGATCGAAGCAAATTTGTGCAAACGCGCCGACATTGCCTCGGCGAGCGCCGCGTTTGGCGCTGATCTCTCGAGCCTGCTAGATAATATCGAAACGCTCGCCATGCCGTTCGAACAAAAAGTCTTTCTGCGCGATGGCGAAGTCTTCAAAGACACGCGCCTCGAAATTGCCACCGACCAGACCGCACTAGAAACGCTCCAAACGGCAGCGCAGTCCTCGGTCGAAAAAGCCAAAAAAACGCGCAAAGCTGTGTTTGACGAGATCTTGCAAAGACAAAAGAACGTTGTCTCGGCCAAAGACAGCTACACGTCCGCCCTAAAAAAGATCCGCGCGCAGATCGTCGAATTGTGTGGCTATCCCAACGACTGCACCGATAAAGATAATTGTAAACTCTTTACAGCATCTGGGTTCTGTGGTTTTGCGCTCAACTCGGTCGATACACATGGCGTGAATTTAGAAGCCGAGATCGCGGATGACGCCCAAACCACGTTGAATGGCATCAACCAGTTTAATTCGTATGACGATTGTCTGTCTAAAAAGCAGAATCAAACAGCCACTGACAGCATCAAAACGTGTCTGGGAGCCACCTTCAACATTGGTGATCGATCTGTGAGCACTCACGACGACGTCAATGCCAGTCTGGCTGGTCAGGCGATCCTCGACTACCGTACTGCCCACAAAGCCTACCAGGTTGCCAACGCGGAAATGCAGATCGCCCAGTCGAAAGTGGCTTATGACTTCACCATGCTCGAAACGCTCAAAACGCGCATCGAAAGCCTCAAAGACCAGCGTCTGGCCTCACTCGCCAAGATCTCGCAAAACGTCGAAGCCATCAACAAACTCGGTGTTGAACTTGGGATCAACGAATTGAGCATCGACCAAACGCAGATCGAACTCGAAAAAGTACGCTGTGAGACAGAAAAAGCGTCTTTCCAGGAATGGACGACGCTCGCGATTCCTGGTGTCGCCAACACGACAAGTACGGTGGGTTCCTTCATTTTGTCGGGCATGAATCTGACATCGCTCTCCAATAACCGCGGCGTTTTGCTGGAAATGTTCCCGGCTTTTATCGATTCGATCGCCGTTCTTCGCCAAAACGCGTTTACGGTGCGCACGGCCCAGGCCGCAAAACTCAAAAAGCCTATCGACGTGGTCGGAGAATCCGCTGCGTTGTATGCCACACTGTATAAAGACAGCACAAACTTTACAGTGGCATCAGCGCCATTACTCTCTGCGGCAAAAGTCGAAAAATACTCGTATTTTGCTTCGCTCGCTTTCCTCATGGGAAGTATCGGGGCAAGCAAGGGCGGCGATTTCCTGCTCGACATGTGGTACAAGACAGACACGGCCGACGAGATCGTCAAAATTCAAAAACAACATCTCGATGCCATTCAGACGCTCATAAAAGGCAACGACCAGAATCTCTCGCAACCGTTACGTGACTTCTACGTCGAGACCTGTCAGAACTTTAACGACTATTTGAGCGAAAGCATCCGCATTGAGCAGGAATACCAGTCAGAAGTTCAAACCTTCAACGAATTACGCCAGCAACAATTACAGTCGGCGCTCGACTTGTTGCGCCTCAATTACGACGTGACGCTCAAGAAGATCGACGAACTGCGCGCCCTCGAAGTGTACGAAACGCGCGTTCAGCAGGCTCAGCTTCTCGCGGGTCAATACAATACGAAACTCGCCCGCTACATCGACCAGAATAACCTGTTGTTCTCGGCGCCTGCCTACTTCCAGTCGGCGACCGACCTGGAAGACGTCGAAAACGCGATCGAATATGCGCGAAACGACCTGGATGACTATTTAACAGCGATCGAATACCTCACGGTGCGCCCGTTTGTCGAATTGAGACGTGCCATCTACACCGCGCGCGGCACGAACGACCTGGACAGCATCTACGAACAGCTGAACGACCTGACGAACCATTGCGGCAACGGCAAAAGCTCGTCCTATACCGTCAATGTCTCGCTCAGACGACGTTTGGGCATTCCCGACAGCGACCTGGATCAGCTTTCTGCGGTGGATCGCTTCCACCTCGTCATGGAAAAAGCCGCGTTACCCGTCGATGCCCAGGCTGTCTATGCCAATCAGAAAGGTCTCGACCTTCAGAAATTGACCGATCACACGTATTACCTCGGTTCGTTCGATCTCACGCAACACTTTGCGAATCTTTCGAACTCGTGCAACGCGAAGATCGACGAAATTCAGGTCAGACTGGTGTCAAAACCGGGTCTGAGCGTCAAAACGGAGGACATCACGCCGACAATCTCGTTGATCTACGGCGGTCACAGCCAGCTGCTTTCCTGCCAGGCCAATGTTGACGAGATCGTCTCTGCACTCAACAATCGTTCGACTTTTGGCACGGTGTCGAGTTTCACCACGACGCCGTTTGCCGACGGCCTGAACGCGAGCATCTACGACGTGCCAGCTGACACGCCATACGTCTTTTCAACCTCGGCGATGTTCGCCAACACGTCTTCTGCCTACCATGGTCTGAGGGGCTACCCGTTGATGGGCACCTACACGGTGATCTTTGACACCGAAGCCGGTGAAAACGCCAAGATCCAGTGGGACAACGTGGCCGACATTGAAATTCAGTTCAAGTACACGACCGGTTCACTCGGCCAGGACAGCGATCAATGCCGTTATGATCTGTAACCCAACCCCGTTCGAGGCCCTGCCAGGCGAGGGGGTCGCGGCGTATTTTCATCGAAAATAGCCGCGCAGGGGGAGACTTCCCCCTTCCAAAAAATCAAGATAAAAACTAGATCAGGAAAAATACTATGATGAAAAAGACGCATTTATCCGTGACGATCGCAGCGACGCTGCTGACTTTGCTGGCTGGTTGTTCGAACGACTCAAACAACGGGACACCGTCGGAAGAGGAGCTGCCTGCAACGCTGGTGATGACCAAGTCTGAACTGCATGCGGACGGCGTGTGCTATCTGGATTCGGACTGCAAAGAGGGAACGTTCTGCTTTAACTCAGTGTGTTTATCGGAATGCAATTCTACATACAGCTGCCCCAACCAATATGTGTGTGACGAGCGTAGCGGACGCTGTCTCGACAAGTCGTATCTTCGTAGTAGAGCCATGCGCGCAGCTTCGCGTTCGAGCGAGGTCGATCTGCAAAAAGCAGCAGCAGAACAAGCCAAACAGGATATTGAGTGGGCAAAGTACGGCCTTCCTCAGTCAGTCGTGGGTCAAACGAACGAAGCGGGCAAAGTCATCGACGTGATCCCCTTCAAGACCAGGCTGCCCCATTCGGCCTGGTTTGACGGAGACAAGGTCAAATTGCTTTTTTCGACGCACGAGTCGATCGGCGATGTTCGATATGCTTATCGAGTTGGCGAGGGCGAGCCCACGATCCTGAGATCTGCCTCTCGGCTGGAAAACCGGGACGGAAGCGTTCAGTACGCGTTCACCCTCGATTCGGCAGACTTGAAAGACGCCTTTGAAGGCCAGAACGGGATTATCGTGCCTGTGGAGATCTACAGCACAGTCGGGACTTATCACGTCGATATTCGCGAAGTACCCAAAATGAGCAATGTTTATCGCGGTTATGCGACAGCCAAGGCGTTGAGCGGCATCACGATCCCGATCCGCATGGGGATTGCGACGTCCACTGAGGTCAAAGACATCCACGATATTATGGATATGGCAATTTTTTTACCCGTTTCGTCCGAAGATCTCTTTTCGCCTGAAAGTGTCACGCTGGGCGAAACCACGTGGGCACGCCTAACGATGACCAGGGAAAGCGCTGTGAATTGCAGCTCGGGAACACATTGTTTTTCTGCGACCTTCTCGACGAATGATTTTTCGCTGCCCAACAGTGTCATTCTGGACGGTGATCAGCACATCAACCGCAGTCTTCGCATTGAAGTGAACGATTTTGACCCCGCGACGCGACAATTCCACGGTATGATCATAGACGAGATTTCCGGTCTTTATCGCGAGACCGCACAAGACGCCACGGGCAACCACGAAAGCTGGAATGACACGGAGCTGATCGCCAATTTTGTGGTGACGGCGGACGAAACGCTCGATCTCACCAGTTTGTCAGTACACGACCATGTGCCTGCCAACACCGCGTTGAGAGACCTGGATGAAGCGCCCAAAGACGTGTGCAGCGATGACGACTTTATCATGCTCAAAAACGTTGTGGATATGTCCGAATGCATTAACGCATCAACAGCTGATCAGCAAAAAGCCTGTGAAGCGTTGGACACGTGCCTGCATGCCCCAAATCTTGAAGCGTTCAAAGCGTTGGACGATGAAACGCAGACCATTTGCGTGAATGCGATCACGGACGGCCTGCTCAATGACGGAGCACGTATTTCGGTCGTATTGCAGTCCGTTTTGCAGTCAGGCAGCGCCGACGGGGCTGTTCTTGCTACCGTTTGCGATCAAGAGATCCATAACTTCAAAGACCTTCAAGAGGCTTGTCAGTTATCGACCTGTGACGCATGCCAGCCCAAAACGACGTACGATTGCGCCGCCGACCTTGTGGCTCGCCAAATTCTGGCGCATCCAGCCGTTTCGGAAGACCAAACCACAGCTTGGCTCAAAACCTGGTCGCAACTGACAACCGAGTCTTATCTGCCGGTGCAGTTTTTCGCGTGGAATGCCGACAACGATATTCGCAAAAACTGGCTGGAAGGTGCCGTGTATGACAACACGTTTGCCGCCTCGCTCATGGATGAATGGAATGCCGACCTGCTGAAGCGCTTTCAGACTGAGGTTTTGAAACAACAATTCGAGATCATGCACAAGCAGTCGCGTCAAACCACGCTTGAAATGCTCGCCCAGTCGATGGACGCCGATGCCATCGAAGCACGCTCGCTTCGCAACGCCATTTTGAGCGACATCGCAACGGGCTGGGAAGCCGCCGTCGAATCGCTGAGCTACGCGGCCAAACGATATGACATCATGACGCAAAACGATGTGGATCGCCAAAAAGCGGCCGCCGAACTCAAACAAAACCTGTTTGACCTCTATTTTGACGCCATGATCAGCTCGAAACTGAATAAGGATGCCGATCAGAGCAGTTTGAATGCCTCGTTTGGCACGAATCTGAGCGATGCGTTACAAAAATTGGAATCGCTGTCTTTGCCGTTTGAAAACCTGGTCTTTATGCGCGAAGGCAAGATCTTCACGGACACGCGCGTGGATCCTAACAATAACACGACTACGTTGGGTGCATTAAAGCAAGCCGCCGGTAAGTCGGTAAATAAAGCTGTGGAAACACGAAAAAGCGTGTTTGACGAGCTGAACAAGCGCGATCTGGAAGCCCTGGATGCCCAGGATCAATATCAGAGCGCGCTCAACGCCATTCGAGCGCAGCTCATCGATCTGTGCGGTTATCCACAGGACTGTGTAACGCCTGACGACCGCCAAAAATGCGAGATCTTAACACAACCTTACTACTGCGGCTTTGACCTCGCCACCAAAGCCGATGGCGCTGCGCTATCCTCTGACACAGCTGTCAACGTCAGTCAGGCGGCGAATGCGATCACGCAATATCGCGAAGCGACACAGAAATACGAAACAGCTGTGTCGGAATACGACGTCCTGCTTCAAAAAGTCGTCAACGAATATCAAATGTTGTTGACCTACAATGATAATCTCAAGACTTGGTATGACAATCGTCAAAAAACGATCGCCTCTGTCAAAGCCAACCTCGACAAACTTGAGAGCCTCACCAGCGCGCTTGACCGATACGAATGGCAAGCGCTGAGTTTGAAAGCCGACGAAGTGTCTGCCGAATACACCAAAATGTCGAATGATCTCGACGACTGGGCCACGCTGACCGCCACAGCCGTTTCAACCACGACAGCGGCCTATGCCGCCTGGTCAGCCGTCCACGGGGTTCAAAGATGGCAATACCTCAACCTGTTTGCCGATATGAATACCACGCTTTTGGACACCACAAAACAGGCTGCCGAGCAAGTCATCACGTCGGGCATCGGTGCCAGCATTCCAACACGTCTGGGCATCATGAACGACACGAAAGGCCTCTTCAACCAATTGTTTACCCTGTCTTTGGATGTCGGCATTCGTGGGGCAAGCGACCTGGCGACGGCCTACGGCTTCTATTCGACGTTCAGCACAGCCCAGGAAAACGTCAAACTCAAAGAATTACAAAACGACCTCACCAAACAACTGCTGGAAACCCAAAAAAGTTCCTATGATCTAGATTCAAAAGCAGCGATCCAGGCACTCGAAAATCTCAACACCTATCTGTCTCTCGAAAACGAAGCCGAAACGACGTATCAACGTGATCTAAACACGTTTTCCGAAATGCGCATGAAGCACCTCGATTCAGTCTTGGAACTTGCAGATCGCAACGAAAGCCTCGTCGTCCAGTACATCAATCAGGTCAAAGCGCTCAACGAATACTTGATGGTGACGCAACAAGCCGATCTGTTGGCCAGTCAATATGCCCTGAAAAAGCAACACTTGGATCAATTGAGCAGTCTCATGTTTTCGGCAAACCAGTTTTTCCAAACGGCCAGCGATCTGAAAGTCGTGGAGAACTCGATTGAATCGGCGAGGAATGATCTGAATGATTATTTGACCGCCATCGAGTATATGACAGTCAGACCATTCGTGGCGCTTCGTCGTTCGATCTATACGGCGCGCGGCACGAACGAACTTGAGAAGCTCTATGAACAGACGAATGAACTCGTCGATCGTTGCGGCACTGGGATTGCCTCGACCAACCGTGTGATCGTTTCACTCAAAGATCGAATGGACATTCCCCCTCTTACGGTGAACGATCTGACGCCCGAAGACCGATTCCACACCATTATGGCGGCGGGCAACCTGCCCGTTTCAGCCCAAAGCCGCTATTCCGTCAATGACACGGCGGCCAAGCTCCTTAAAGATGGCCAATTTTACAGCGGTTCGTTCGTACTCGATCCATCTTTTGCCAATCTGTCGACTTCGTGCAACGCCAAGATCGACCATCTTCAAGTGCGTTTTATCTCCAAAACGGGCGCACCGATCGCAAACGCTGGCGTTGCCCCGACGATCTCCATCTTTTACGGCGGTCAAGGCAAACTCCTGTCATGTCACAGTAAGATCACCAACATCGTCGAGAGCATTGGCAGCCTGACGTCTTTCGGACAAACTTCCGTCTTTACGACCAAGCCTTTTGCCGATGGCCTCGTTGCGTCAATCTACAACGTTCCAGAAGGCGTCGATTATCAGTATTCCGACAACAAATTTGAAGAGATCAACCTCTACTACGGCCTCCAGAATTTCCCCCTCATGGCGACCTACACCATCGTCTTTGATCCCAACAAAGGCGAAAATAGCAAGATCCAGTGGGACAACGTGGCCGACATCGAGATCCAGTTTACCTATACAACGGGATCCCTCGGAAAATCTGGTAATAACTGCCAATATGATTTGTAATACATGATGTGTTGTGCCAAATTTCCCATTAAGAGCAATCCTTTTTAACAGCTAACCTCGATCGACCCAGAGGGTGATTATGAATAAGCGTAATTTTTGGTGTCTCACCGTTCTTCTCATTTGCGCCGGTTGCCAAGACGACGCAGCACAACACAATGCGTGTTCACGGTGTTCATCAACGCAAGACTGTATCAACGGCATTTGTCATGAACGAGCCCCGGTCAGCGTCTGCGAACCAGCCTGTTCTCAAAACCAGACCTGCATCGCCGGCACATGCGTTCCCAACCAAGTCACCGATGACTGCACCCCAGCCTGTCAGAGCAACGAAACGTGCGTGAACGGCCAATGTCAGCCGACAACGCCCGACCCGTCCTGCGACCCGCCCTGTGCCTCAGATCACACTTGTGTGAATGGCCGATGCGCCATCTGCATCGGCTCGGAGTGCTTTTACGAAGCCGACCCGACCCCAAATCTGTGCACCGAAGATGACGAATGCGATGATGGTATGCGGTGTGTCGAAGGGATCTGCATCAAGAAAACAGCGGATCGTTGCGACCCAGCCTGTCCCGAAGGACAAACCTGTTTTGAAGGCCAATGCCAGCCGCAGACGTTGTTGTGGTCGCTCTGCCGCACGGGTAGTGATTGCGGACAAGGCCAATGTATCTTCACCCTCACGCCGTCCAAAGCCATGACGGTGTGTGTCAACGGCACCTGTCAGAACTACGACGCCAAAAAGCACCTTCCCGTAAGCTTTTTGGACGCACGCATCAACGTAGACAGCTACAACGCGACGCACAGCCACAAGGCTGCCCCCACAGATGACATCGGCATTTGCGCGTTCGACTGCACCGAAAACGCGTCTGTTTGTGAAGACGGCTGGTCGTGCCTGGTCGTTGCGAAAGGTGAAATGCCCTATCCCGGCCTCGATCAGCTTCCAAGCCCCCAACCCGATAACGAGATGAATCAAAACGGTTTTGCCGCCGTTTGTCGACGCGACGTGAATGAAACACTCGCCGAGTCGATGCATTACACCACGGAACTCTGTCAGAACGACGAAAATCGCTGTATGGCTGCAGGCGGCGTTTTTTATGACGACATGTGCCTCGAACCCTGTTCGCCCGACGTTGATCACTGCCCCTACATGTTTTCCTGTCAAAACGTCACGGTCAACGACCGGGAACGCTCGGTCTGCATGCCCAACCTGGGCACGTGTACCGCGTGTCTGGACATCGACAAAGATGGCGCCGGCACAGGACATTGTCAAAACCGCGTCGTCGACTGCGATGATCAGGATCCCAACATCTACTACGGAAAAACGCTCACCTGCGACGACCTCGCCACCAACGACGGCGATCTACCCAACACCGACCACAACTGCAACGGCATCTTCGACAAGTTTGAACTTCTGGGCACGACCGACCATTGCGCAGCCTGCACGGACGCATGCAAAAAGCCTTTGACCGAAAATATTACCGTCACTTGTCAATACAAAGAGGAAGGCGAACTCGACGCCCACTGGCGCGACCACGCCACGCGTGAAGATGCGCTCCCTGATTTTCAGTGCGTTGAAAAATGCAGCTATGGCTACGGCGACTGCGGCGGCGATGGCAAATGCATGACCCAGCTTCTGACAGCAGAAGCTCGCGCAAAAGCAGAAGACTTCATTCTTAACCAGACGACCATGCCCATCGCCATGACGGACATCGTCTCGGACAATGCCTCACTTTATGCTCTCGACAACGATGGTGACGGCTATCCGACGCTGGATGTTGATAAAACACGTGAAATGCACGCGTTATATCTAAAAAATGACGAATCTGCACTCTGTTGCAATGCCAACCAAAACTACTGCTACACGACGGATGCCGACTGGAAAACCATGTCGCTGTCTGAGATTCAGAACCTGACCGATGAAACGACAGGCCAAACGCTGCCCATCGCACGGCCCAATGCCTTGTTGGATATCACAGCCTACGACATCAACGACGCCAATGCCGAGATCAACCCCAAAGCTCAAGAAGTCTGCGACGGCGTCGACAACGACGGCTCAACGCTTCTACAAGCAGATCTGCCCGCCTGCACCGACTGGTGCGCATCCGACGACGCAACGCGCAAGACCTTGTGTGACAAACTCGCCGCTTTATCGCCCGACGAACGCCTGAAAGCCGTCAACGACCAGTGTGATGTCACTGAGGACGGCTTCAGTCACGCATCTCGCCCATGGGTCGATATCATCGACAAGACCGAAGCTTATCTTGGAGACACATGCAAAATCAGACATCCGTCCGGATCAATCTGCAAAGAAAACGGCAAAGTCAAATGCGGGCCCTTCACCAAAATTTCATGCCTCGCCGGATCCGAAAACTGCCTTTGTGGACAACATAACGGACTCGCTTTCAAAATCACGGATGACATGACGCCAAGCCTCGATGAAAACGGACGCACGGTCTACACCGACGAAGACATCGCGACACACTACGTCAAGCACTACACCATGAAAAACGGCACTTACGTCGCTGACATCTGCCGTTGCGATGGTTCACGATGCGAAGACGATGTCTGTGTTGATCAGGACTCCGTCGAATGCTTCGCCATCTGTAATCAGCAATGTCTCATTGGCTCGCACGTCTCGCTCGCCTGTCAGTTGGAAAGCAACAACGAAAACGAAAACTCGCTGGATGGCATCGTCAAAGATCACAACGAACAGGACGTCATTCTGTTTAACAACATCGACGAGGACTGCGACGGACTCATTGACGAAGACGCCATTCAACCATGCGTCATCCTCAACGATACCGCTTACGAAACGTACGCCAGTGGCGTCACCGACCCAAGCCTGTTCACCGTCTACTTGTCGAGCAAAAATTACACGCTGCCGCTCAACCAGGATGGCTCGATCAACCTTTGCCGACTGGGCATCACGGTGAATAACGGCGACTTCGGCAAAGACAACGCCGGACTGTGTCACCCCATCTACACACCACGTCAATACGATTTTTACGGCGACGGCATCGATTCCAACTGCGACGGCTTTGACTACGACCTGGCCAACGCCGTTTTTGTCACACAACCCTATCAGGGCTCGACCAGTCAAAGCGATGCCAACGATTGTAAATATAACGCCACCGAAAAACACGTACGCCCTTGCGTCACACTCAACCGAGCCATCGAAGCCGCAAAAGTGCCTGGAACGAATCTCAGTCAGGACGCTTTCTATGTCGACATCTTCATCGCCGGCGACGAAACTGACACGGCACACGCCTATGACATCTCACAACAGAATAAAACGCTACCACTCGTCATTCCGACGGCCTCAAAGATCAGACAGGTCCGATCCCTAAAGAAGTTTATGAACACCACCGATCCAACCGCTGGATCAGACGGCCATATCCTTAGTGCCTATGACCTACACCGACTCCTGATCAAACGATCGATCGAATCTCCAACCTTTAATGCCAACAACTATTTATATAGTTACGACAAAAAAGTCGGTAACGATTACGAGCCCGCTACCCCAAGCGAGATCAATAATCCAACGGAATTGATCCGAATCTTCGGCGGTTTCAAGCGAGAATTGCTCGACGCGACGTCCACCGACTATCGAACCGATAACTGGAAACTGAGCGGCAACAAGACCCTCGTCAACAGCGACATCAAACTCACGCAATATCTCGCTTCGACCGGCCAGGAAGTCGGCATCGACGACGTTTATGCCATGATCCGTTCGGATAAAAAATATCCAATGAGTCTGCGCATCGAAAATATGAAGTTCGTCATGAAAACGAGCCCGCGCACAGAAAGTTCGCCCCAAACTTTGATCAAAGACAACATCAATGGCGTCACCCTGGTCGGCATTGATGGCTACAGCGGCGTCTCGCGTCTGGCCTTGAAGAACGTCGATATGTCGATCACCGCGCCGACGGCCTACAGTTTTGCCTCAAACGACCTGCCAACTTCGCCTACGCCTGGTACCGCGGGCATTAATGCTTACCGAAACGAAAACGACAACAGTTCGGTCGATTCCAACTATGTCAACAAATACAACAGCAATACGTGTCAAGCGACCTTCCTATGCGGCTACCAACTCACAGCGAATAGCATTTCCGGCAGCCGAGGCGGCTGCGGCGGTCACGGCACCTACGATTCCACCAAATCCTATATGCCTGGCAAACCCAGTTCATCGATCTCAGCCCAGAACCGAACGCTCGCCACGGGCGCGGACGGCGGCAAAAGCGTTTATAATGGCAACACCTGTGAGAGCTGCGTAAACACCGACGACGCCAAAGGTCAGGACGGCATAAGTGGCAAAAATGGCAAAAACGGTGAACGCGCCGACATCCTCATGAACTTCAAAGTCAAAGACAACCAGCTCTATGTCCAGGCCGACCGAACAAAAGCCAAGGGATATTACGGCCTTCCGGGAACCGGTGGCGGTGGTGGAAGCGTCAAACGCTGTTACGATGGTCAGGGCTCCGACCACACGCAATGCTTTGCCGCGATCGGCGGTAACGGCGGATGCGGCGGCGAAGGCGGCGAAGCCGGCGGTATCGGTGGGTCTGCACTCGGCATCGTCGTGCGATCCACCTCGAATACACCAAATTCCACCGTGTTCGACCTGCAAGACGTCAACGTGACCGTCACAAATGGAAGTGGCGGCCTCGCACAAGGAAGTGCCAAAGGCGCTGCCGGCGGAAACGGTGCCAAGAATCACGCCTATTATCGATACACCCATGGACCGTTTGGAGACTGGGGCATTACCCACACCCAATGTCAAGCGAGCGGCGCAAGCGGCGCTGGCGGCGCTGGCGGCGCTGGCGGCGCTGGCGCTGGCGGACTCGCCGGTTGGGCTTACCCCTATGTCCTCGCATGCGATCCACAAATCTGCAATAAATCTTGCCAAAACAATTCAAACAAAAACCAATGCATCAAAGATTGTCAGGCAAAACTCTCAGATAAAGACGTCAATACCTTCAAAAATTGCGGCTTCGCCCTCTCCGAAAAATTATTACAAAACCTCGGAAGCATCGGGACACAATCGCTGGAAGCAAAATCCTACAACGACGTCCGAAATGACACCGACCAACAAAAACAACACCTCAGCGCCATCTCAACCATCCCACCAATAACCAATATCAAGGAGATCCCATCACCGATCACGGAACGCGGCACTTTTAGCGATAGTAAATCATGCAGCGACAGTAATATTTCAAAAGGAAAAGAAAGCGGAAACAACATCCCGCCAAACTCCGAACAATACACCGATACGACCTGCCGTATGGATACCTCAGGCACCCCCGTCATCATGAAAACCCTCTGGATCTAAGCGATTCTAAACGCTTTAGGCATAAGGAGGGGAAAGCCTTCCCCTACGCGGCTATTTTCGCCATGTTGCGACGCAGCAACATGGCGAAAATACGCCGCTACCCCTTCTGCCTACGGCTTTCTCTGTCAAAGCCCTCTCGCTGTTGACAAGACCCTTCTGAACACACTCCCTAAAAAGTACGGAATTTGTCGTATGAACCGCATGCCATCTTTCAAATACTGTTTTGTTTGCCTCGCCGCGACGCTATGCGTGCCTGCCTGCACGGAACATAACGCCGAAGTTCAACCAACTTGCGTCACGGCTGGATGCCTGGATAACGAACTGTGTAACGAACGCACCGGCGTCTGCGAACCACAACCGGAATGTATCAACAACGACCAGTGCGATAACGAACTCGTCTGTCGAAACCAAAAATGCGTTCCAGAATGTACAAAAGATAACGAGTGCAATGGCGAACTCATCTGTCGAAACCAAAAGTGCGTTCCAGAATGCACTCAAGACAACGAGTGCGATGGAGAACTCGTGTGCCGAAACCAAAAGTGCGTTCCGGAATGCCAGACCGACCAGAACTGCCCAGATAACCTCGTGTGCCGAAATCAAAAATGCGTTCCGGAATGCACTCACGACGACGATTGCGAAGGATTCCTACTCTGTCAGAATTCGATTTGCGTCCCCGAATGCATCAACGACTTCCATTGCCCAGGCACCAGCGTTTGCTTGGAAGATCACTGCGTCAAATGTCGCGATGATGACCAGTGCACCGAAAATGCAACCTGTCAAAACAACACATGCGTGTTCGAATGCACCGAAGATAGCACATGTCCGACCGATAAACCGTTCTGTCACGTTCACCTCTGCGTCGAATGCACCGAAGATGCTCAATGCGCTGACCACCATTATTGTGAACACAACGCTTGCGTGCCCGAATGCCAGGAACACACCGATTGCCTGGCTCGACAAAGCTCCGGCCAGACGGCATTCTCACTCTGTTCCGCGCAGGTCTGCGTTGAATGCCTCGACAACAGCAACTGCCCCACAAACCAGGTCTGCTACGACCACGTTTGCGCCGAGTGTCAGACAAACGACGCCGACTGCGATGGCACGACCGATGATCGCGACGCATGTCCGAATAACCCGACGCTCAACGCGTCAAAACAGGACTGCAACTTCGAAACTGACAAGGACGGCAACCGCGTTTTTCTCATTTACCACGCGACGGATCTCAACCGACTGCGCGAACAACTCGCTGAACGCACGACACAGGATGTCTTCAAAGTTCGACTGATGAACGACATTAACCTCATCGACGCGGTCGACGAAGTCAAAAACGCCGATTTCAGCCCCGTCAACACCTATTGGGAAGAAAACGTCATCAATATTGAAACGCTTGACCCACAAACGATCGTTCATGATCCCAAAGACGCGGATTACACCCCCTACATGATCCAAACGCCGACCTGTACCTTTGACTGGGAACCCATTTTCCTTTTCAAAGTCGATTGGGATGGCAACGACAAGAAAATTCTGGCCGTCGCTGATGGACAAACCTGTTCCACAGAATCGTCGCTGTTCGCCACACTCTCAAACGCCAACGTTCACGATCTGAATCTTGTCTACAATGTTCGCGGAAAAGCCACGTCTTGGTTCGCCCAAAATAGTCAAAATTCCACGATCGAAAACATTTCATTCGTCGGCGATATCAATCTCGACATGTCACTGCTCGACGATCCAGATGCCGTCGTAAATGACTCGTCCTTCCACTTCGCCATGCTCGTTTCACCCACGGGCATAAACCACAACAATAACTACAAAAATATTTATTATTACGGCAATGTGACGCTGAATGGCGAAACTGAAAATACCGACGATCTTAAGGAGCTGGGCTCTTTTACCGGTTTTGACGGCATCTTTGGCTTACCAGAACAGTGCACCATCGAAAATGTTTTCTTCTACGTCCCAGACGGCGTGTATTCGACAAACCGAAGTTTCTTTGGAATCGGTAATATGCTGTTTAGCTCACACATCAAAGCCGTCAATATCAACATCCCGGTCTTATCGATGCGGAATGCACAACACCTGGTGAACAGCGATTTTCGTGTGTCATACGCCGGCATTGCCAGATACGCTGACAATACAAGGTTCAGCAAACTCACACATGGCGAAAACGAACCAGATTCACCTGCCATTTTGATCCAAATTGGAAAAACTTATGGCACCGATGCTTTTTACGGATTGGCCGAAAGCTTCATGTCTGAGATCAACGGCAAAGCACAATTGATCTACGGCGATCTAAACCTGGATGGCAGATATTACGGCGTTGCCAGAGCCATGAACTTGTCAAAATATCCTTATTTACCTGAAGATGACCCCGATCAGGATGCCGTATTTGAATCGATGTCTATCAAAGCCAACAATATCACCGCAGCCAGCGAATACTATGGTATCACCTCAGACGCGAGCGACATCACGACCAACGCGCTCACCGTGCAGACCGATGACATTTCTGCCAACGACGTCACCATCACGACCCCCGACCTGCACACGGATCATTTCGAAGTCGTGGCTCACGACATTACGGCCAAAAAACAGTTTCAGTTTTTTCAAAACATTTCTTCGCCCAGCCTCGATCATCTTCGCTTCACGGCGCATGACATTCAAACGCCGATATTTCGACTGACTTCTATCCCAGATTATTCAAGTTCTCTAAACACCAAAGCCTCCAACATCAGCATCACGCTGAACAACATTAAAACGCAATCCTTTTACAGCCTGTCGACACCAGGCTTGACGTCGATCAGTCACGTCGAAATTACTGTGAACGATACGCTATACATCGATAATGGCCACTTTGACGGACTGGTCAATCCCCTCTATTCCCAGTCTCTAAACATGGACCACGTCGATTTCTCGATCAATCATTTGTTCTATGACAGTCCAGCCCCACTGAACCTGTTGATGGAACGCTGTGACCAGGATTGGACGCTGGATCACATCCACTTCATCATCCACGACTTGCTCATTCCCACCGGCTACACGCATCCCATTACCCTGATCGACCAGATGGCATGTCATCTCAATGCATCCGCCATCGAGATCGATCGAATCCAGGACGGCGCGCTTTTGGGATTCAACAAGGTCAATAGCCACACTGAGATCAATAACGTGGTGCTCTACGCAAACAACTTCACCACCCAGTCGTCACCGACGGCCGGACTGATTTATGAGCTCGCAAGCGCCGACATCAAACTCAAAAGCCTGTTTTCGGCGATGCGCTATCGTCAATACACAAAAACGGATGCAGAAACTGGCTATCCGACTGATCTTAGCGAAGACCTGAACCTCGATAACCAGGTCGTTCAGACCATGTCGAATATCACCGACTTATTGCAATACGTCGGCGACCTGATCAATTCACCTGAAACAAAATTGTATAAGCTCAACATGGACATCCAAAACGTCATGGGGCTGCGACGCGACGAGAGCGACAACACGGCGGCCTCACCGATGATCATCGTCAATGATTACACCTATGACGACGATGGCACGAACAACGTCACAAACTACACGCCCCTCTTCGTTTCGTTCCTGCCCAACGCCACTGAGATCGCCGTCCCCATCGAAGCCAATGACGTGATTCCTCCAGAATCCACGCTATCCGGCTGCAAAAGCACGAAAGATGCTGACTGCGACTCCCCATGGGCGCCCACGCTTCACACCATCCTCGAAGCGGATGGACAGATCGTTCGCATTCCCTGGATCAAGTAACCCAGCTTACCAACGCGCGCCACGAACGGCGCGCGTTTTTGTTTTTTAACAGATCAGCCACTTGCAACGACTCAACGTTACAAATCCGCCACAAGTGCTGTTATGACTTGGCGACTTTTTCAACGACGCCCTGAGCTTCCGAAAGGATCTGGTTCAGATGTGACTCACCTTTGAAGCTCTCGCCATAAATTTTGTAAATATCTTCGGTGCCGGAAGGACGAACGGCAAACCAGCCATTGTCCGTGGTGATCTTGAGACCACCGATCGACGCGCCATTGCCCGGTGCACAGGTCAAAATGTTGGTAACAGCATCACCGCCAAGTTCAGAAAGATGAACATCGCTCGGTGAGAGTTTACCAAGTCGCGTTCGCACGGCGAGCGAAGCCGCCTGCTGAATGCGCCCATAAGCCGGTTCGCCATACTTCGCCACGTGTTCCAAATGACGAGCGTAAGGATCTTTACCCGTTTTGGCCGTCATTTCTGCAGCAAGCAAACACGGAATCATACCGTCTTTGTCGGTAGACCAGACGCCGCCGTCAAAACGCAGGAACGAGGCACCGGCACTTTCTTCGCCACCAAAGCCGAGGAATTTCTGGAAAAGCCCATCCACGAACCACTTAAAGCCAACGGGCACTTCGTAGACTTCACGACCGATGCCACGCGCTACGCGGTCAATGATCGCACTCGAAACCAGCGTCTTGCCGACCTTCATGTCTTTGGGCCACTGATCACGCGTCGTGTAAAGGTATTCGATCATAACGGCCAGATAGTGGTTCGGATTCATCAAACCACCGTCATGCGTCACAACGCCGTGACGATCGCCGTCCGGGTCATTGCCAAACCCAAGATCAAACTGGTCTTTCAGGGCGATCAACGATGCCATCGCATACGGGCTTGAACAGTCCATACGGATCTTGCCGTCGTGGTCATAGGTCATAAAACCGAATGAAGCATCAACATAAGGCAGCGTGATCGTCGCGTTGAGTTTGTACGTGTCGATGATGGCCTGCCAAAAGTCGAGCGTCGAACCGCCAAGCGGATGGATCCCGAGTTTAATGCCCGACCGGGCGATTGCGTCCATGTCGATAATGTTCACGAGGTCATTCACATAACGCGAAACGTAATCTTCGTGCGTGATATTGTCGTGAACGAGGTCGGAACGCAGCGAAACGCGTTTAACGCCGACATTTTTTGCCTCTAAAAGCTCGTTGGCGCGATTTTCGATCCACTTCGTTGCAGTCGTCGACGCCGGACCGCCCGTCGGTGGGTTGTACTTAAAACCACCGTATTCCGGCGGATTGTGCGATGGCGTAATGATGACGCCATCCGCGCGCGCACGGTCATCCTCCGAAAGCCCACGGTTATGCGTCAAAATCGCATGACTCACAACCGGCGTCGCCGTGTAGCCCAGACCACGCTGAACCACGCTCTGAACACCGTTTGCGCAAAACACTTCCAACGCACTCAAAAATGCCGCTTCACTCAACGCATGCGAGTCCATGCCGATATACAACGGCCCCTCGATCTTCGCATTACGACGATACTCGCAAACGGCTTGGCTGATCGCCAAAATGTGGTCCTCGTTGAACGAACCCTTCGAAGAAACGCCGCGATGACCGCTCGTACCAAACGAAACTCGCTGCGTCACCTCGTTCATATCCGGCTTCACTGTAAAATATTGAGACATCAGGCGCGGAACGTTGCAAAGTTTACGTGGATCTGCAGGACGACCGGCTTCTGGATGCATAGACATAACTCATCTCCTCATCACATAATAACGCGCCAAAATTAGCGCAAAAACTCGGTCGCTTAACATAACACAAAACAAACAATAAAAGCATCGCCACAAACAGACTGGTTTGTGATAATAACGTGTCCCGAAAAAGGACAACAAAGTCCGACCGAATCGCTTAGGATCACTGCGGTCATGCAACCCGACGAAGGAGCAAATCATGAACGTGTTTGAAAATCACCCGCTTGCCCCCCACACCACGCTTCATATCGGCGGCAAAGCCAAACGCTACGTCGAACCGCAAACGCGCGACGAACTCGTTCAGGCCGTACAAATGGCTCACGAAAATGAATGGCCGATCTTCTTTCTGGGCGGCGGAAGCAACACGCTCATTCATGACGACGGCTTTGACGGTCTCGTCATTCACCTCACCAATAAAGGCATCGAATTCACCGAAGACGGTCAAAACACGCGCGTCAAGATCCAGGCAGGCGAAATCTTCGACGACGTCGTCGCAGCCACTTGCGCAAAAAACCTCGGCGGCATCGAAAGCCTCAGCGGTATCCCCGGTTCGGCCGGCGGCGCCGCCGTTCAAAATATCGGCGCTTACGGACAGGAACTCTCCGAAACCTTCCTCGAAGCGGAAGCCTTCGATACCGACACCATGACGTTCGCCACGCTCTCACGCAGCGAAATGCACTATGCCTATCGTCATTCGGCACTCAAATCCCCGAATAATCACAAGCTCATCGTCAGCGTCACGCTTCGGCTCGCCAACTTCGATCCTGAAAAAGCCGTCGCCGTCGCAAACGAACACGGCTTCAAAAAGATCGCCCTCATGCCACCCAAAACCGCCAGCGATATGCGCCGCCGCGTCCTCGAAACACGCCGCACAAAAGGCATGTGCTACGATGACAACGACGTCGACACGCACAGCGTCGGCAGCTTCTTCGTCAACCCCGTCGTCAGCCAAAACGAAGCCACACGCATCAACTCGCAGCAACTCATCGCCATGACAAACATGTCCAACGACAAAAAAGTCATGCCAATGTACCCAGCCGAGGGCGGCGTCAAACTCAGCGCCGCATGGCTCATCGAACAGGCCGGCTTCTCACGCGGATATCGCTTCGAAAAGGCCGCACTCAGCTCAAAACACTGCCTCGCCCTCATCAACCCCGGCGACGCTTCCGCAAAAAATATCGTCAACCTCGCCACGCGCATCGCTCAGACCGTATTCATTAAATATCGCGTCGAACTCAACCCCGAGATCGTCTACCTCACCCCGGACGGCATCACCCCGCTCAAATTCAATTTCGATATCTCAAAACTCGCCTCAAACGTCCAAAACAGCGCCATGGCGACCTTCTAGATCTTGTTATGATTCATGAGGGGAAAGCCTTCCCCTACGCGGCTATTTTCCCCATGTTGCTGCGTAAAACGCTACGCAGCAACATAGGAAAAATACGCCGCTACCCCTTCTGCCTACGGCACGCATTCACACAGCTATTAACATCACGGATCAGATTCTGCATGAACACTTCGCTTCGCCACTTACTTGGCATGACCGCACTTTGCTCACTCTTCGTCGTTGGTTGCGCCACGGCACCTGCACCTCAACCGATCGACATCACCGCCATTCGCACAGAAGCCGTCGAAGTGCCTGAGATCGACCCAGCGATTGCCAATGCCGGCATTCAACGCAGTTCGTTGCAAAACATCACGACACTCGTCCAGTGGCCAGCCAAACCCACGGAAGACCAATGTGCAGCTTCTGTCATCGAAACCAGCGAAGAAGATGGCGTACTCATCGAAGGACGCGCATACATTCGTCGATCGCTCGACGAACTCTATGGTGACCTCATCACGCCTGAGATCATCGGACCACGTCACATGACACAGGATTTCGTGCAGGACCTGTTTGAAGAAACGCCACTCAAAACGTCGTTCACGCTTCACGTCCAGATGAAGTACATCCTCACGATCCAGTTCGACCTGGCCTGGACGGTCGAACCCGTCTTTGAAAACGGAAAACGCGTGGGGTATTACGCCACGGCTGAAAAAACCGAAGGCACACGTTACATCAAACAAATTTCTAACCGCCTCACGATCCTTGAAGAAGAACCCGGTCTGCTCTCAGTCGAGATCTCAAGCGCCAATCACGCCTCGATGAACAAGGTGGACGAATCCAAAGGCTATGTCGTGGGACTCTTCGACTTTTGGTCGAACGTGTGCCACGCCGCACAAAACGCCACGACACCCGCATCAAACGCCGAAACCAGCAGCGAAATGCCAAACGGTGAAGACAACAGCATACCAGCGGACGGTCAGGTCACGCCATCCGCACCAAACACGGCTTCATCCGCCGATCCGGCGGACACGGTCGCGCCAGAATCAACTCGGTCGGAGGAATAAACGATGTTTTTTGATCCACCCAAATCATCTGATCACGCCCCAGCCCGTTCTGAAGCCCAAATGCAGGCCCTCTATCGGAAACTGCATGTCCTCGTCCACGCGACGCCCATGCTCCGTGACTTTGCGGAGCCCCTGGCGACCACGCTCATCAACGTTTTTGGCGCCGACGGCATCGTCATTGGCCGCACACACGGCTATGGCATTCAACTCATCACCGCGCTCGGCTGCCTTTCGCACATGGCCGGATCGCTCGTCGAGATCGATCCCGTCTCTGCACGCCCACTCATTACGAGTGACAAAGCCTATACCTTCTCTCACGAGAGTTTGAGCGCCAAATACCCGATCGACGACATCACACTCGGTGTCCAGTTCGACACGATCGTGCTCGCGCCCATGGCTTTAGAAGGACGACCCTATGGCTTCGTCGGACTCGTTTCGCTCAAACCGAACTTTTACAGCACCGACGACGTCAATGCATTGCGCGAAATCACGCGCTTCGTCTCGATGATGCTGGCGAACATCCACAACCACGTCAATCAGAGTGAACTCACGCACTACGAACGCATCGCCTATTTCGCGTCACCGGCTGTGGCGCAGCTACAGGCGAGCGAAATCGACATGCTGCAGACCCTGGCCAAGCTCCGTGAATACTACATCACCGGAAACTATCAGGCCATGGTCGATCCTCTCAGCCAGGCTTTTGCGCGCATCGAGTCTATTGCCAAAAGAACACAGGATCTGCGAGCGATCTCAGATCTTGGCAAAGACCCGAACATATTACCGGCGAGTATCAACGTCAAAGAGTTACTCGAAAAAGCCATCGAGTATGATGGAACGAAGCTTGATGAAAAAAATATCGACGTGATCCTCGATATTGAACCGGATATTCCCAATATCGAAGCCGATTTCTCGATCATGTGGCAGGCGATCCACGAGATCGTCCTGAACGCCATGGACGCGCTCGATACAAAACAGGAAGGCTCGCTCAAAGAGCTGACACTTCGTGCCTACGCAGCGCCCAACCTGGTACAGATCGAGATCTCTGACAATGCCGACGGCATTCCGGCTGCCGACTATCCGAGGATCTTTGAACCGAGCTTTACGACGCGCAAAAACCACAAAGGACTTGGTCTCACACGGGCAAAGCTCAACATTCTGCGTTCTAATGGCGAAATCGTGATCGTTCCGCGCGACCAGGGCGGCACATGCGTCCATATTTTGTTCTGCGACGAAGAACACACGCCACAAAAGAACGTCTTTTAACGCTAAAAAAAACTATCATTATTTAGTTGGTCGTGCTAAAAGCGCCGCCGCTTTGGCTGGAAGCGTTTTTTAGATTGACCAGCCGTAATTCACACGCGCGACATACGGTATAACGCTGTGAGTGTCCGAAATAATGGTTTTTCGGCACAGCGTCGTCACGCGGAGGTCTAACACAGGAGAAAAAAATGCCGCACATTTCTATGAGAAAACTGCTCGAAGCAGGCGTTCACTTTGGTCACCAGACGAAACGTTGGAATCCGAAAATGAAACCGTTTATTTACGGTGCTCGTAACGGTATCCATATTGTTGACCTTGGCAAAACCGTCAATGCTTTCGATAAAGCTTATGAATTTGTGTCGGGTGTTGTCGCGAGCGGTGCTCCGGTTCTCTTTGTTGGCACGAAACGTCAGGCTCAGGATGTGATCGCTGAAGAAGCTGCCCGTGCTGGTCAGTTCTTCATCACCCAGCGTTGGCTCGGTGGTACGCTCACGAACTGGAAGACCATTCGTTCCTCCATTGAAAAACTGCAGAACTATGACCGCATGGCCACCGATGGTACGCTTCAGAAATATTCCAAAAAAGAAGTCCGTGTCATCGAACGTGAACGCGAAAAACTCGAACAGTCCCTCGGTGGTATCAAAGACATGACCAGACTTCCTGGCGCGATCTTCATCATCGACAGCAACAAAGAATCGATCGCTGTTCATGAAGCCAACACGCTCGGCATCCCCGTCATCGCCATCTGCGATACGAACTGCAACCCGGATCCCATCGACTATGCCATTCCTGGCAACGATGACGCCATCCGCGCCATCCGTCTCTTCGCCAGCACCATCGCTGACGCCTGCATCGAAGGCGCCAAGAACCGCGCTGCTGATCCCGCGAAAGAAGCCAGCTACACGGCTGCTGCCGACTCCTCCGCTGCTAAAGTTCAGCACCGTGGCCGCATCTCCGAAGCTGATGCCAACGAAGCGAAGTAGTTTCTCACTTTAATTCGGCTTTTGTCCGTTCGTTATCATGCGGCAGCTATACTGCCGCATGATTTTTGTTCTTACCGTGTTCACGGACGAAGCTTACTCACAGTCTTTATTTCCACTTTTTTTAGAGGGTCAACAAAATGGCTACAATTACTGCTGCTATGGTCAAAGAACTGCGTGAAGCCACGCAGGCTGGTATGATGGAATGCAAAAAAGCGCTTACGGAATGCGACGGCGACATGAAAAAAGCCTCTGAATATCTTCAGATCAAAGGCCTCGCCAAAGCCGCAAAACGTGGCGCCCGTAAGACCAGCGAAGGTTACATCGGTATGTATCGCGACACAGACGATCGCGGTATCGCCATCGTTGAAGTTTGCTGCGAAACCGACTTCGTCGCCCGCACCGACAACTTCAAAAACTTCTGCAACGAACTCGCCAAGGGTATCTATGACCTTAAACCCGCTGCTGATGCAAACCTTCTCGAACTCAGCATCAATGGTGAAACCATCGAAGTGAAACGTGGTAACCTCTCCGCCGCCACGGGCGAAAACATCCGCATCGGCCGCTTCGCTCGCGTCGAAACCGCCTCTGGCCGTATCGCTGCTTATCGTCACCACGACGGCAAAGGCTGCGTTGCCTGCACCGTTACCTGCGAAAAAGCTGATACCATCAACAACGACACTTTCAAAGACTTCTGCTTTGAACTCGCTCTCCACGCCTTCTCTGCCAACCCCGCTGCCATCAACGTCAACGAACTTGATGCCCAGATGGTCGAAGATCAGAAAAACGTCTTCATCCAGAAGACCCGTGAAGAAGGCAAACCCGAAGCCAGACTCGAACAGATCGCTATGGGCCGTATGAACGCTTGGTATGCTGAAATCGTCCTCGTCAAACAGATCTGGTGTGGCGAAGGCAAAGAAAGCGTCGAAGCCAAACTCGCCGCTTGTGCCAAAGCCGTCTCCGACAAACTCGCCATCACGAGCCTCAACCGCATCGTCATCGGCGAAGGCGTCAAGACCGAAGGCGAAGAAGAAGAAGCGTAATTTAGCCACGCTTTAAACCCTTAAAAGCCGGTATTTCCTCGAAATACCGGCTTTTTTTGTCTCTAAAACAACCGTGTTTTATCCCCAACATCGAGGCAATCCCCCGCCAACATGACTTAATAGAGCGCTTTTTTGTGCATTCGTTCAATTTGGTATATGCTGTACACTGTATTTGTCTGCAATCCCATGCAGAATATCCACACCTTAACAAGGGTCGACTCATGAAACGCATTCAACTTACCCTCATCGCACTGATTATGGGATTTAGCGCCACAGCAGCAGCACAGGATGGCGCGCCTGTCATGTATATTCCCGGAATGCCCGTCCCGCAAGCGCCGGCCGCTGCGCCAGCAGCCACTTCCGATGCGCCTGCCGCTAACAAGCAGGATGCCGGCAAAATTAGCCGCATCTCAAAAGCTGGTGACAGCAAGACACAGGCCGCCGCGGTTCCCGCCGACATCGTTGTTGGAAACGATGGTCTCGCTGACTACAAAGGCGTCACACCAACCAAACGCCTCGTGCCCGAAAATGCCCAGACTTTCCAGCACACGACCGAAAACCAGATGTCCTGGATCGGCTTTATGCCTGAAGAAGGTCAGCATCGCATCTTCTTACAAACTTCGTCTCCGACAGCTTATCAGCAGATCTCTACAGCCTCTGACCGAATCGAGATCCTATTGCTTGGCACCAAACTCGCGGTTCATAACAACCAGCGAGAACTCGACATGTCATTCTTCAAAACGCCGTTTAGAACAGCCAAAGCATCGCCTGCAGGCAAAGACGTCCGAGTCGTCATTCAGTTGAAAGAAGCCGTCCCCTACGAAATCAAAACCCACGACAATCTCCTCGAGATTTTTGTGAAACCCAACGCTCAGTGATAACGACCAACTGAGGTCATAACGTCAAACAGGAACGGGACGAATACGATCACGAAAGCCCCATTCCTCAACGCGTTTCAAACAAACGCGCTTTTATCACAGCGTGGAGTGTGGTAAAGTCCATATATTTGAACGTTTACCACAATAAGGAACATAATGAGCCAGCGTTTAGGGAAATACATTATTGAATCGCTCATTGCCGAAGGCGGTATGGCGCGCATTTACCGAGCCAAAACAGAAGGCGTCGGCGGCATCGACAAAGTCGTTGCCATTAAATGCATTCGCGATACCATGCGAGCAGACGATTCCTTCGTCCAAATGCTCCTGGACGAAGCAAGAATCACGGTCCGAATGACCCATAAGAACATTTGTCAGGTCTACGGCCTTGAACACGACGGCGATACGTATTTTCTCGTCATGGAATATGTCGACGGCATTTCACTCGACAAACTCTTTCGCTGGGTCTTGCAAACACGAGGCGGTCTGCCCATCGAAGCCGCCGTCTACATCGTCATGGAAGTCTGCGCTGGCCTGTCCTATGCCCACCGCATAACCGATGACGACGATATTCCCCTCGGCATCGTTCACCGCGACGTCAATCCGCAGAACATCTGTCTGTCCAAAGAGGGCGAGGTGAAGCTGATCGACTTCGGTATCGCGAAAGCGAAAAAAGAAAGCACCGAAACGCAGGTCGGCACGATCAAGGGCAAATTCAACTACATGAGTCCGGAACAAGCTCGTGGTGACAGAGTCGATCAGCGCGCCGACATTTTTGCGCTGGGCGCCGTGCTTTACGAACTACTCAGCGGCCACATGCTCTACCCGCTCTCGCTCGATGACCAGCATCTGCGCTCCAAGGCGCGTATGGCCGACTTCGAACCGATCGAAAACTACGTTCCCAATATCCCGCAAAAACTCAAAAAGATCCTGAACAAAGCGCTCGCGCGTGACCTGACACAGCGTTTTGCCACGTCCCGCGACTTTTTGCTCGCCCTCACGCAGTTTTCGCACGACGAATGCGACGTTTATGACTCGCTGAATCTGTCGTCACTCGTGAAACATTGCATCAACGACACGCCGTCCATGAAGAGCGGCCTAAAAAAAGTGCCGAGCAACGATGTGGCCAAGGTGCAGGCGCCCAAATTCAGTCTTTCGCCCAGTGAATTGGCAAACGAACTCGATCGAACGACCGACGCCTCCATCACCTCCATCGAAAACTCACTCGAACGTTCTGACACGGTCAGCGATCTGTTGCGCGAGACCGATCAATTGCTCGGTGAAATCGAAGACGGCCCCACAGCCCTGTACAAAAAATCGGATTTCCTGGCTTACGAACAAAAAGCCAGTGCCAAGTCCAAAAAAGATATGACGGTGATCAACCGACTCGTCGATCTGGAAGTCGATAAGCCAAACGACGACGAAACCGTCATGTTCAAACTCAATGACGTCAGTCAATCCAACCAGTCCGCACCGGGTATTCTTGACAAAATCAGTCATACGATCCGCCCCTATCTCGAAAAACTTTCCCCCAATCTGTCGAAAGTCACCGAGAAAACGCTACACAAGATCATCATTGCTCTCACAACGATCCTGGCACTCGTCATCATCGTGATCGTGGCCATCAACAACGACGATCCCCAACCCAGTGAAAATATCCAAATTACGGACACACAGCTGACTGGCTCGATCCTCATCGAAACCGAGCCGAGTCGCTCAGACATCTATATCGACGGCAAACGTTTTGATCGCAAAACCCCTACCGACATTCCGCGCAATTCAAAGAATGTCGTGATCAAACATAAGTTCTATCAGGATCAGCCAGTTAACCTGTCAAAAGCCGCTGGTGAAGACCAGTTGACGTTTAAGCTCGTTCCCATCACGGGACAGATATTCATTAAGTCCTCACCCATTCATGCACGTGTCTACATTAACGACGAAGTGCAGCAAAGCGAAACCCCGATGCGCAGAGAGGTCAAAATGGACGAAGAAACGACGATTCGCGTCGAACTCGCGGGCTATCAACCCCAGAAGCGCACGATCACACCGGAATCCTGGGAAACTGAGGATCAAACACAGCAAACGGTGGATTTTATCCTTAAACCTGTCAATCAAGAATAATGACTTAGTCGCGCCGTCCCGTAGCGCCGCAGGCGAGAAGGGGTAGCGGCGTATTGGCGAAAGCGAGCTGTATTTAGGTACGGCGATCATGTCATGTACGGCGAACGCGCCATGGCAAAGTTGGCGAGCATTCGCCAATAGACGCGTAGGGGAAGGCTTTCCCCTCCTCCCCAAAATTGATATCCAGGCTCATGCCTTTCAATGAGGTCTTTCATGCAACAAACGGCAGTCTCCCCATGGGAACAGGAAGTCATTCAAACTGGCTTCAGCCAGACGATGCCTTTTGGCTGGTTTGAAACTCACGCCATTGGCGGAGATATGGGTTCTGCCAAGGAAGATTTTGAGGTCAACGAGATCCCAGCCTATCTTCCGACGGGCACAGGCGAACACGTTTACCTTTGGATCGAGAAAAAGGGGCGCACGACGCTCGACGTCCTAAAAGTCCTTGAAAAAGCATACAACGTGAAGGAAGCGGACGTCGGCTACGCGGGCAAAAAAGACGCGAATGCCGTGACAGGCCAATGGTTTAGCGTTCTTTCGACCAAGCCGCCCGAAGACGCCGTCGACATCATCAACAACACACACGGGCTTCGTGTCCTCACCATCACGCGCCATACCAACAAGCTGCGTCTCGGCCACCTCAAGGGCAACCACTTTGGCGTCAATCTTTATGACGTCACAGCTTCGGACAAAGACATTCAGCTTGGCTGCGAACGCCTCATGACCTTTGGCTTCATCAACTATTTTGGCCTGCAGCGCTTTGGCCATCATGGCGACAATGTCAAACAAGGCTTGCGCATTCTGCAGGGCGGCCAAGCTCACCTGCAGCAAAAAAAAATGTACATCAGTGCCTTGCAGTCTGCCGTCTTCAATTTATATGCAGGACGGCGCTTCCAGCAACTCGGTTATGCCGTCGTCCAGGGCGATGTGCTTCAAAAAATTGGAAAAGGCTGCTTTGTGTGCGATGATCCAGACACCGACAATATGCGCGCCATCCAGGGCGAAGTGGCTGTCACTGGATCGCTCCCCGGACGAAAAGTCATGATGGGAAACGGCTATTCCGCCGAACTCGAAGCCCAATGCGCACACGACCTTGGCATCGCCTGGCCAGAACCCTTCGAAAATTGCGCCTCGCTCGACGCACTTAAAGGCCTCGCTGAAGGCGATCGACGCCAGCTTTGGATACGTCCTCAAAATATTCAATTCAAACATCTCGATACACCAAACGCCATTCACATCGACTTTGATCTGCCCTCCGGATGTTACGCAACCGTTCTTTTGCGTCACCTCTGCGGCCGATCATTCACACGATAGATAAGGAAAAGACCATGAACGCAAACATGCATGCCATTCGTGAAGATCTGAAAGTCCTCGACACGAAACAGGATCGCGACTCCTTCGTCAAATTTATCTGCAAAAGGAACCTCGCCCAGTATGCTGATTGTCTCGATGACCTCCTCAAGATAAATTTTATCATTCCTGCGACTGATAAAGGCGTTTACCACTATGGCCACCTGCTCAGTCTCATTCGTCTGAATCTCAACAGCACCATTCGTTATGACGCGATCCTCGCAGGAAACTTCGACTTCGAAGATGTCATGCTCCGTCGAGCCAGCATCAATGACCTGCTGGCCATCTATCTGAAAGACGATAACGAGCGCATCCAGAGCTTCTTTAACTGGTTCCTCGATAAGAACTGCGACTTTAACGACATGAGCATCAACGACGTGTGCCATGTTAAAGCCGTCATCGACATGACGATCAAAGATCTGGATCCGACGGGCTATTACCAGTCTGCCCCGATCCATCAGAACAAATCCACGTCGTTGCTCGTTCACGACCTGATAGATATGCAGTCCGACATCGATCGCATTCTTAAAGCCGCGAACGCAGTCGGCATCCAACAGATCGACACGTCTTACATTCAGGAACGCACGAATTACATCAAAAAATACAAAGACCTGTTGACGCCGCTCAAATCGCCGTTTTTGGCCGCGCCGTCGCGCGAAATGATGCTGGATGAACGCACCGAATTTTTGAAAACGCGCAACGAACTGCTCGTGTCTGAAAACTACACGGGG
>JAZUKH010000039.1:0-10821 GCA_045643185.1 Myxococcota bacterium
TCGCGATGACGACCGCGTTCGCAGCGATCGTCTCCGTCGCGATGATGACCGTGTTCGCAGCGACCGACCTCGTCGCGATGACGACCGGGTTCGTAGCGACCGACCTCGTCCCGATGACGACCGCGTTCGCAGCGATAGACCCCGTCGCGATGACGACCGCGTTCGCAGCGACAGACCCCGTCGCGATGAAGCTCGTCCAGCTGAAAAACGCGATTCGAAGCCGAAATCACATTTCAGCACGGGGCGCTTCCGTAATCACGACGATTCGAAGGATTAGGAATAATCGTAGCCAACTAGGCGTTCTTGGCGCTGATGCTTTTCGAGCGTAACGAAGATAGCTCACAAGGCGCGGCGTATCGAAGATAGCCGCGCACCCTGACCGTATCTGCTTTGCAGATAGGGCAGGGTTTTCATGTTTATATTCAATCAAAAGGTATTTCACGTTTATCGTCGCGGAATGCCTGGGAATGGGTGGATATGACCACCGCCCGATACGAGATTTCAACACGGGATTGAAATGCAATTCCCAGTTTAATAAGGACAGACAATGAAAAGATATTTAGGCATCGATGCTGGCGCAGAAACGCTCAAAGTCGTTGAATTGCTTGATGACAACGGAAATATAGAAATTGGCAGAAAATATCGTGTGGCCCATCAGAAAGACCCGATGTCGGCGCTGAGAAATATTCTTTCTGAATTCAATTTTGGCGAGGTCGATGCGATGGCCGCATGTGGTCGACTTGCGCGTATGTTCAAATTGCTTCAGGTGCCTGATAAACTCGCTCGTGCGGCTGGTTTTAAATATTTCGTTGATGATCAGCCTGCGACGATCGTGTCGATCGGTTCTCATGGTTTTTCTGTTCTTGAAATGCGTTTGGGCAACCGTGACGTTTATCGAGAAAACACGCGTTGTTCGCAAGGCACGGGTAACTTTTTGATGCAGCTGGTTGAGCGTTTTGGTCTGACGGTCGAGCAGGCGAGTGAGCTGTGCGACGAAGTTGAAGACCCGGCGCCGTTGAGTGGTCGTTGCCCGGTTATTTTGAAGACCGATATGACGCACCTCGCCAACTCGGGTCAGAGCCATGCACGCATCGTGGCTGGTCTTTATGACGCCGTGTGTGAGAACGTCCAGGTTTTGGTCAAGCCGGCACTGTGTCCGCCGCGCCTGGCTTTGGCTGGCGGTGTTATGCAGAGCAACCGAATTCGTCGCCATTTTGAACGCTTTGCGGCGAAAAACGAATTCGAGATGATCAACCTGAGTGATGATGCGCGTCTTTATATCGACGCCGTTGGTTGCGCCAAAATTGCGGCGTCCCATGCTGCCAAGCCCGAATCGGTGGAAGAGATCTTCTCGGTCAAACGTGAAAAACACATCGAACACATTGAAAATATCTCTGAATCGCTCAAACACGTTCGTCGTCTGCCGATGCCGGCGAAGATCGAAGCGTCGGAACGTCCGGACGCGCGTTTGATCCTCGGTTACGACATGGGGTCGACGGGCTCCAAGGTCGTGGCGATCGATGCGGATACCGGCGACATGGTTTGGGATGCCTACGAAAACACTAAGGGCAACCCGATCGGTGCGGCGCAGGACCTCACCAAGCAGTTCCTTGACAGCGCTTGGGCTAAGAACAAAGTCGTGGCGGTTGGCGCGACGGGGTCTGGTCGTGAGATCGTCGGTTCGTTGCTCAGCGTTTGTTACACGAGTGACCCGGTCTACATCCTTAACGAGATCGCTGCGCACGCCGAAGGCGCTGTTTCTTACGATGCGTCCGTTGACACGATCTTTGAGATCGGTGGTCAGGATGCCAAGTATATTCGCATTGATGATGGTCGTGTCGTTGACGCTGCCATGAACGAAGCCTGCTCGGCCGGTACGGGCTCCTTCATCGAAGAGCAGGGCAAGCGTTTTCAGGGCGTCAAAGACGTTCGCGACCTCGGCAAAATTGCCGCAAAGGCCTCGTGTGCTTGCTCGCTTGGTCAGCATTGCTCCGTCTTCATGGCCGAGATCATCGACGAAGCTGTTGCCTGTGGTGAAGAACAGGAAAACATCATTGCCGGTATTTACGACTCGATCATTCAGAACTATTTGAACCGCGTGAAAGGCAGCCGTACGGTTGGTAAAGTCATTTTCTGTCAGGGTATGCCGTTCTCGACGGATGCCCTCGCCGCAGCTGTGGCACGTCGCACGGGTTCGGAAGTCATCGTCCCGCCCAACCCCGGTACGATCGGCGCCCAGGGCATTGCGCTACTCGCCCGTCGTTATCGCGTTCAGGGACACGACGATCTGCCTGCACTTGACATGTCTCGCTTCTTGGCTGCTCAGATCGTCAAAAAAGACACCTTCATTTGTCAGGCGAACAAAGGCTGCGGCGGTGCTGGCAACAAATGTCGTATCGATCGCATTCAGACGTTGCTCGAAGGCAAGACCTCGAACTTCACCTGGGGCGGCGGCTGCTCGCTCTACGACAAGGGCACGGGCCGTATCAAATTGCCTGATCTGGCTCCGGATCCATTCCGTCAGCGCGATGAACTCGTTCAGGACATCCTCGATGCGCTTCCCAAAAACGAAAACGGCAAACTCGTCGCGATGAGCGAGGAATTTACGCTCAAAGGACTCATTCCGTTCTTCGCGACGTTTATCGCCAATCTCGGTTATCGTCTTGATGTCTACCAGCACGCGGATCAGAAGATCCTTAAGCGTGGTATCGAAGAAGCCAATATTCCGTTCTGCGCACCGATGCAGTTGTTCCACGGCATTACGTCCACACTCATCGATCGTAAGCCCGACATCCTTTTCCAGCCGATGTTGATCAGCACGCCAGCCATGGCCGACGAAGACCGCAGCGTTCTTTGCCCCATGGTTCAGGAAGCGCCGAAACTCAATGAATGGGATGCCAATGCGGCGAAAAATGCCGATGATTTCAGAAAGATCCGTTTCTTCTCGCCGGTCATCGATTTCCAGCCCGGTGGATTGGATTCAGACCATTTCCGCAAATCGTGCATCAAAATGGCAGCCGACCTGCTCGAAAAATCGGAAGATGAAGTTCTGTCGACGGTCTTTGAAGACGTGTTTGCTAAGTCACTCGAAGCTCAGCGTCGTTACGACGAAACGCTTTTGAAGAACGGCGATGAAGCGCTCGCTTACTGCGCGGAACGCAATATTCCTGCCGTCGTCGTGCTTGGCCGTACCTACACGATTTACAACAAGGTGCTGAATTCGAACGTGCCTGCCATTCTTCGTGAACAGGGCGCGATCGCAATTCCGATCGACTGCCTGCGTTTGGAAGGCGATACGCCATTGTTCAAGACGATCTTCTGGGGCTATAGTCAGCGCAATCTTCGCGCGGCGCATCAGGTTCGTCGTATGCCGAACGTTTACAGTGTTTGTTGCTCGAACTATGCCTGCGGTCCTGACAGCTTCACGCTTCACTTCTACAGCTACATTATGGAAGGCAAGCCGTACGCGATCATCGAGACGGACGGCCATTCCGGCGATGCCGGCACGCGTACGCGTATCGAAGCTTTCCTGCACTGTGTGCGTGAACACATCGCGAAGGGCGGCCCGATGGGGACGCCGCACGAATTCCTTAAGATCGAACAGCGCAATACGACGCTTCAAAAGACCAAAGAAGACAACGAAGTGATCATTATTCCTCGCCTCGGTCCTGGCGCCCGCACACTCGCGGCAGCGTTGCGTGGTCTTGGTTATCAGGCGGAAGCCATGCACGTGCCGACGCGTGAAACGCTGGCCATTGGCCGCAAATACACGTCTGGTAAGGAATGCGTGCCGATGGTCATCACGCTTGGCTCGTTGATCGAGCGCGTCACGAAGGATCCTGACCCGACTCGCAAATTCTGCTTCCTGATGCCGGCTGGCCGTGGTCCCTGCCGTTTTGGCAATTACAACCACCTTCACAAGATTAAGCTCGAAAGCCTTGGACTCGACAAACGCGTCAGCGTTTGGTCGCCTTCCGATAACGGTTATTTCGATGGCATTGATGCTGGCACCGTGGCACTTGCCTATATCGGTTTCATTGCTGGCGACCTTTTGTTGTCGATGCGTTACGACGCTCGCCCGGCAGAAGTCACGCCTGGCGCCGTCGATGCGCTTTACGAAAAACTCGCTCAGGAACTCGACGACATGCTTCAGCAAAAAGCCAGTGAAGATGGCTCGGTTGCCTGCGCTGCCAAAGAGATCTTCACCAAAAACTACTATGGCATCCGCAAATTCCTCATGGATGCTGCAACGGCGTTCAAAGCTATCAGCAAACGTGGTGAGCTCCCGACCGTGCTCGTGACGGGCGAAATTTATGTTCGTTGCGATCCGTTCGCGAACGACTTTGTCATTGATCAGCTCCAAAAACGCGGTATTCGCGTCAAACTTTCGCCGTTCTATGAATGGCTCGATTATCAGGAATATATCAACACTCAGGTCGGTATTCCTCAGACGTGGTCGAACTGGTTCAGCGCCAAGCTCCAGTTGCTCATCCTTGAAACGATGCACGCTTCGGTGGCGAAGATCATGGGTTGGCCGAAACTCGCCCGCGCCAAAGACTTCCTGAAAGACGCTGAACCCCTTGTCCGATACCAGCTTGAAGGTGAAGCTGGTCTCACCATCGGTGGTCCGCTTCACGAATGGAACGAGCACGAGATCGATGCCTGCCTCTCACTTGGGCCTCACGAATGTATGCCCAGCAAGATCGCCGAAGCCCAATTCTTCCACGTCGAAGAAAAATTCGGTCTGCACTCGACGTCCTTGCACCTCAATGGCGATCCGGTCGATCCCGTCGTTATCGAAAACTTCGTCTACGAAGTGCGTGAACGCTTTGCCAAACGCGCCGAACGCCGCGCGGCAAACCCGGTTCATGAGCCGTCAAAACTCGATGAAGCCAAAGGCTTGCTTAAGGAACTTCTTCGCGGCTTGCCCAATCGCAACCACGTCGACCTTGAAGATAATGTCTAAGCCTCGTTGAGTCTGTATAGGCGCGGCGGCTATGGCTTACGCCATACGCCGCACGCAAAAACGCTATTTGCCGGCTGGGCCGGCAAATACGCGTTTTTAAAATTACTTTGCGCTTGTGATGCTTGATACGGGGCTTTGCGTCGCGATTCAATTTTTGTTTTTTTTAGTTGCGCGCAAAAAAAAATTCAGTTTAGATAGATGAAGGTTTATTCCTACATGGCGTTTTCCAAACAAAACGCTGTGCCCCTTCTAGCTAACGGCGTCATTTTTCTCTCTCAGTCGCCGAAGTCGCCAAAAGGGAGGATCAACGGATTCGTTGATGTCGATGCGTCCTAGCATGACGTGTGGAGTGTATAACTTGCATACGTGGGAAACGGGGGAAAGTTCTTTCTGTCGTCTATCAGTATATATGGCCGGCTATGTGGTTGACGGCAACCACATGTATTTGTAAAGGAGAAATTTATGAAGACCATACGTAAATTCATCGCGTTATCATGCGCGTTATTCGTCGTGACGTCATGCGAGGATAATCAGGTCTCGACGAATGGTGATCAGTCCAAATTAGCTGGTGAGTTTTCAATGAACCAGTCGGCGATCATTCACGGCTCGCCTGTTGCCGAAGGAGAACACAATGAGACCGTCGTTTTGTACCTAGATATACAAGGTTCAAAAATGAATTACTGTACGGGGACATTGATCTCACCCGACTGGGTGTTGACGGCAGGTCATTGCGTTAAGGCTTGCGCTACGTCGGGGGATCGGTCATACGTTGAGACTAACAGGGATGACATTCGTGTTGGTTTTGGTAATCATCTTGAAAAATTGTTTGCTTCGTATGAAGCGGATCAGATGTTTGCGCATGACGAGTATGTATGTAATAATGAAAGCATTAGCCATGATATCGGTTTGCTCCATCTGAAAACGCCTGTGCCGCATAGTGTGGCCATTCCTGTTCGCCCAATGGCGCCTGAATTAGATCTGACGGCTGCTGAGGTTGACGCTGCGTATGATTCAAATCACGGAAGTTCGACGATCATGGCTGAAGTGGTTGGCTTCGGATTGCGGCAAGAAGCGATAGAAACACCTGCAAAATACAAAGCCCATCTCAATTTGGCTGCCCGTTGTCCGTTCGAAGGCGAGTTGAGTGAGATGTGCGGTTATATTTATAATAATGGTGGCGTGTATATCTCGGATTCGCTCGTGACTGGGGTTTGCAGTGGTGATTCTGGTGGTCCGACATTCTTGAACGTCGATGGAACCGATTATGTGATGGGCGTTTCAAGTTTTGTACAGGATAATTGTCTTTCGTACGGCGGCGAGACGATCGTGAGTATATATCATGATTTTATTACGCAGCATGTTAAGAACATCGCCAATGATGAACCGGAAGACTGCAAAAATGGTGTCGACGATAATAACGACGGCGTCGTGGATTGCGACGACCACTTGTGTTGGGATTCAAATGTCTGTTTGCCTGAAATCTGCAATAACGGCATAGATGACAATGAAAATGGCAAGATAGACTGCGAAGACGAAGACTGTGCGGAGTTTTACAATTGTCAACCCGAAGACTGTGAGAATGGTCGAGATGACAATGGGGATGGACTGATCGATTGCCGCGACCCGCAATGTCAAAACGAAACGATCTGTCAGAAAAAAGCTGAGCCTCAAAAGCCTCAGCCGTCTAAAGACACGACGCCTGAACCCACAGATCCTACGTCTGGTGACGTCGACGAAGCGAGTGATGACGAGGCTGACAACGACGACGACAGCTGTTCTGCTTCGCCGCTGCGTTCTTCGAAATCGCCCTTGCCGTGGCTGTTCGTCGTGTTGGGCACGCTCGTGCCGCTCAAACGTCGTTGGTTTGAACGTCGTTAACACGTTGTAGGTTTGAACATCGCTAAGTTCTGTGTATAAAGGCGTCTCGTGCATACACATTTTCATGGTGTGTGCGCGGGACGCTTTTTTTTCATACCGATGCGCTTTTTAGCGTTTGTCATGGCCTGGTTTGCTCGTCAGAGGTTGCCAAGCCGTGATTTGAATAATTTTGTGTGAGGAGACGATGGCTTTATCTCAAAAATTCTATTCAGCCGCTTTTATCGTTTTGCTTTCTTTAACGGTGAATGCATGTGACAACAATGATTGCGTCGACTCCGCCTGTATTCAGCAGAGTGAGTTCTCGACGACGTCGCTGCCGGTCGTGAATGGCATACCGGTGAGTGCGAATGCCTACCCCGAGACGTTGATGTTGTACTCAGATGCGAATTTCACCAAAGCGGTGTTTTGCACAGCCGTGTTGATCTCACCAGACTGGGTCTTGACCGCGATCCATTGCGTCAAGAGCACGTATGCTTTTCCTAATCTTGAAGAGGAAGTCGTTCCGTATATGCACGTTGGCATTGGTTCGACGGTGGAATCGGTCAAAAACACGTACGAAGTGGATAAGATCTATGTGCCCGATAATGCGTTGACTTCAGATTCGATCAAAAAAGACATTGCGTTGATCCATTTGAAGACCCCGATTCCATCGGAAGTCGCGTTGGCCGTGCCTCCGATGCCGCCGTCGAAGGAATTGAGTGCCAAAGCCGTGGATAACGGCTATGACGAAGCGTCGGCTTCGTCGACGGTCGAATTGCTTTCGATGGGGTTTGGGCAGATCAGCGGCATGGATACGAATTCGTCCGGGATCAAACACATGGCCACAACGGTGCCTTTTGCGATCTGTCCAATGAATGGCACACAGAGTGCGCGTTGTACCGATGAAAAAGCCGAAAACAAGGGGGTTATTTTTATTGATGGTTCAAAAGCGTCGCTTTGTCGTGGTGATTCGGGCGGTCCGACGTATCGCACGGTCGATGGTTATCGCTTTGTCGAAGGCATTTCCAGCTACTCTGACAAGGGATGCCAGCGCATGTCGGCTTTGACGCTCGTCAGCGATTATTACGACAGTTTTATTAAGGCACATGTGCCTAATCTGGTCGAAGACTGTGACAACGGGGTGGATGATAACGGCGATGGCTTTGTGGACTGCAGCGATTGGCAATGTCGTTCGCTCGACAAGTGTGACGTCAGCCACTGTTCGGCTGAAAACTGCGGTGAGTTTTGGTGTAGTGAAGCGAAGATCTGCCAGCCAGAGGTCTGCGATAACAAGTCTGACGACAATGGTGACGGCAAGGTGGATTGCGATGATCCCCAGTGTGCTGAATTCACGGCGTGCTTGCACGAGATTTGTGATAATCAAAAAGACGATAACGGCGATGGCAAAGTCGATTGCGACGATGACGAGTGTCAGCAGGCGGACGCGTGCAACCAGGAGATCTGCGGCAACCGAGTGGATGACAACGGCGATGGCAAAGTCGACTGCGACGATCCAAAATGCGCAGACGAGCCAATGTGCCAGGTAGAGATCTGTGACGACCAGATCGATAACAACGTCAATATGCTGACGGACTGCGATGATCCAGCGTGTGCGGAGGCCGAAGTGTGTCAGGCGAGTGATTCGAGCGATGACGGGTGTGCCGTGGCGTCTCGTCGTCCGGCGCGACATGCGGTGCCAGCTTTGTTCGCTTTGTTGGGCGCGGCACTGGTCTGGCGCCGTCGTCAAAAGACCTCAACCCGGTCGTAAGCGCTGCAGGTCGTCGTGGGCTCTGCCAGACGAAGGGGTAGCGGCGTATTTTTCCCATGATACCGCGTAGCATGCTACGCGGCATCATGGGAAAAATAGCCGCGTAGGGGGAGACTTCCCCCTCCCAAAATATATTTAAATTGGTGTTGTTAGACGCAATTACATAATTCAATTCATAATTACCTGCATGTGGGTTTTAATAAATGATAATTACGTACATGTAGGTGTTAAATAAATGATAATTACGTACATGTAGGTGTTAAATAATATAAGATAATACATTGACATCAAGGGCAGGAATGACTAGAAGCCACAGGCTTGCGCTTCGAAAAGTATATTTTGCAAGCGGGTATTTAAATTTGGAGGAATTAGACATCATGGCCTTATTAAACAAAAAACTCATGGCATTTGCGGGACTTTTTGCTGTTCTTGGCATGTGCGGGTGCTCGGACGATGATTCTTCGGGCAGTGATGACGGAACGTGCACGGCGGATATGCCATCGACGTGTGCAGATAGCATCATGACCTATTGCGAAAACGGTTTTAAGAGCGCAATGCGTTGTGAACAGGGTTGTGATGGTAACAAATGTAAAGGCAGTACACCTGTCCAGACGTGTAGCGTGACCGAATCATGCAGTGAGGGGAAACATACATATTGTTCGGGCAGCGAAGTGAAGACCGAAGCGTGTGCCGATGGCTGCGAAGGCAACAAATGTAAAGGTTCGACGCCTGTGTCAGGCAATTATCCGCTTGATCCGAACACGTGTGCGAAAGGCAGCAAGGCTGCGAATGCCACAAGCAACCAGTACACGTTCACGGGGTGCGCTTGTGACGAGAACACGTATCAGAAAACTTGTGGCACCGTCGGCGGCGTTGATGTCGTTTACATGTGCTACAAAGGCGACGAAGAGTGGCTGCAATGTAATGGCTGCACGGTCGATAAAACAGGTTATTACAAATGTAAGGCGGACGAGAAAGTCTGCATGAAAGAAGACTTGACGAGCACGACCAGCAAGAATTCCGCGCCTGGTGGCGGCAAGGTCACGGAAGTCAGTCAGGCGGACGCTGAAAAATATGCCACGGATCTCGGCATTACCAAGGCCGGTGTGGACATGTATGATATCGAAAAAGCGGGTGAATCACACATCGTGAAGGATTCTGACGGTTTTGAAGTCGAAACGTGTGATGCTGCTTTGACGATCAGTGATTCGAGCAATACCTGCGAAGCAACTGGGGACGCCAAAGCCGCGACGGTCGTCATTCGTGGCGACATTTTGACGAAAGACAAGGTCATCAAGGGCGGTGCCGTGGCTTTCAAAGGCAATAAGATCACTGCCGTCGGCTGCAATGTCGATACGACGGACGCTCGCGTGATCACGTGCCCGAATGCCGTTGTCAGTGCTGGGCTTATCAATGCGCACGACCACCTCACGTTTGATAACCAGAGACCGGATGACTGGGGGGCCGAACGTTTTGACCATCGTCACGATTGGCGCAAAGCTAAAAACTGCCATACGGATCATAATGGCAAAGGTTCGAGCAACAACGAAGTTCATGAAATGCGTATGTTGTTGAGCGGTACGACGGCTATGTTCGGCTCTGGTGCGGGCAAACTGATTCGTACCGTGGATAAGACTCAGGTGGAAGGGGCGAATCAGCCAGTATATCAGACTTTCCCGTTGGGTGATAATGGTGGGAATATGCTCGCTTCGGGATGCAAGTACTCCTACAATACGTCTAATGGGTATTTTGGTCCGCACATCGGCGAAGGTATCAATGACGCGGCGCTCAACGAACTTAAGTGCTTGAGCGGTGAAGGCACTGGTGCCAAGAATATCTTCAGTAACAAACTCGCCATCATCCATGGCGTTGCGGCGACGCCTTCCATTATTCAGAAGATGGCTAATGCCAATTCTAAGTTGATCTGGTCGCCTCGTACGAACGTTTCGCTCTATGGCGATACGGCACGCGTGACGGTTTATGACAACATGGGCGTGACCATCGCTCTGGGTACCGACTGGATCCTTTCCGGTTCTGCCAATATGCTTCGTGAATACGAATGTGCCGATTACCTCAATACCTATTATTTCAATAAACATTTCTCGGATTATCAGATTTGGATGATGGGTACCTATAACTCGGCACTTGCTCTCGGTTTGGAAAACTCTCTTGGCGATCTTGCCAAGGATAAACTCGCCGATATCGCCGTTTATGCCAAAAACAATAACCG
>JAZUKH010000040.1:0-16176 GCA_045643185.1 Myxococcota bacterium
ATGAGACATGAAAGAATCGAACTTTCGACCAACAGATTAAAAGTCTGCTGCTCTACCGACTGAGCTAATGTCCCATAAGGTTTATGTAAGTGGCGTCCCCGACGAGATTCGAACTCGTGTCGTCGGCGTGAAAGGCCGATGTCCTAGGCCTCTAGACGACAGGGACACAAGTGAGTGTCCGAAGCGATTGGCGTCCCCGACGAGATTCGAACTCGTGTCGTCGGCGTGAAAGGCCGATGTCCTAGGCCTCTAGACGACAGGGACGAATGAGACATGAAAGAATCGAACTTTCGACCAACAGATTAAAAGTCTGCTGCTCTACCGACTGAGCTAATGTCCCATTATCCTAGCAAACATTTTTCATGTTTGCTCGAACGAGCGCGGCTTATAAACTCATGCCCAGTTCTTGTCAAACAAAAAAAACAAAAAAAGCGCTTTTGGGGCAAAAAATCGCGTTTTAGACCGTCTCTGAGCCAAAATTGCGCGTTTCGTTTTGCTGAATTGACCACTGCGTCACCGAAAGCGTATAATGATGTACCCACAAAGGGTGGATTTGTTCCTAGAGAGAAGTGAGAAGTATGCGCGTTTTTGAATTACGCCAGGCCTTTGCAGAGGCCAAAACAAGAGGAGCGTGGGAAACCTGCGCCGGTATTGCGGAATCCATTGCAGTCAAAACGACATCCGATACGGAAGCGGTCGTGATGAACCTTTATTCGTCTGAATCGATCGCTTTACTGGCTGGAATGCCCGGATTGTGTGCCAATCGTCTGTTCGGGGCAACCGATAAGGATGGTAACGATCCGTTGTTGTGGGAAGCCTTCTATGATGCGGCCAATGATCTGCGAAACTATGCTTTGTTGGGACATGCGACGCGTTTGCGTATCAGCCATGCGTCTGACGACATTCAAAAAGCGGCGCGTATTCTCGAAAATGCGCATTTTTTGAGATACCAGGCGAGTGAAAACCGCGATTCGGTTCAACAATATGCGGAGGCGGCACAGCTTGATCCCGATTATGAGATCGCTGCGCTCGTGGCGCTTCACCAGTTGTTTCGTGATGATCCGCTTTGTACGCAGGCTGCGGCCGAGATTCACCGTATCTGCGAACAGGATGACATCTCTGAACGCACCTATGATGAACTTCAGGAAGAATTACACGCCACTTCACCTGAGGATCGGGAAACACTCGCAAAGATCCAGATCAAGCTTGCGCGACTCTCCTTGATGATCTGGGGAAATATCAGCCATGCTTTCCAATGGATCACGCTGGCGATCGATCATTCAAAAACGGTCGTGTCTCAGGCGTCGGCCATGATCCGTTCTGTCGGTCTGGCCATGATCCACGATACAGCCGTTCTGATGCACTGCAGTGAACTGCTTGAGATGCTCGGTGACTGGCAGGGTGCCGTCATGATCGATCGTCTGCTCATTCCTCGACTCAAAACGCGTAAGAATCGAGTCGAACTCATGATGCGCATGGCTTTTGATTCGGCACACGTCGAAGGTGCAGAACGACTCGCCTGCAAATATGTTTTGCTCGCGGCCCATGAAGACCCGGAAGCTTGGCTGCGCATGGTCGAACGCGAACCGTGGATCCTTAACTACGCGGAGCGCTCCATCAATTTTGGCGCCACGCTTCTCGAACTGCTCTCTCAGACGGGCGCCAAAAAAGAATACAGTGACCTGCGCGATGTGCTCGTTGGCGTAAAAGTCTCGCTTCTCATGCCAAGCAGTGCTGAACTCGAATCCGGTGAATACGACGTGTCGACGGGGCGATTGGTCTCGAGCAAGCTCGCTTCCGGCAAGTTGGTCTCAAGTAAACTTGGTTCCGGCAAACTCACGTCTCAAAGGCTTGAATCAGGTCGTTTTGGCTCTGATCGACTCGGTTCAGGCCGTCTCGATTCACAACACATTCAATCTGAACGTATCGGTTCAGGCCGCCTGAATTCTGATAAGCTCGGTTACGGCCGTCTCGATACGAGTTCCGGACTGCATAGCAGCCAGATCATCCTTGATGAGAATGCCATTTCCTCCGAAAGTGAAATTGTGGCCGCCGAGGTCAGCTCGTGGGGCGATGATCCCGAACTCGCTTGGAAAGGCACGGTCGAAGCCATTCTGCAGTTCGTGCCGTATTCGCTTTCCTGGGCGGCTCGTTGCCCGGAAGGCTGGCACGCCATGCTCGAAAGCTTCGAGGAAGTATCTCAGGCGTTTCCCATCCTCAATGACGCGCTCGCGGAAATGCTTCAGAACCGTGGCTTCTTTCAAAGAGTCATGCAGATGGCCGAAAATGAGGAGCAGCAACACGCCTACCTTGAAATGCTCAACAAGGCGATCGCGCTGTTCTCTGACGATACCGCCAAAAAGACGACGCTGCTCGTCAAAAAATACAAGATCGCTGAGATCCTCAGTAATGATCGTCTCAAGCTCGTGACGCTAAAAGAGATCCTCGAAGTATTTCCAAATCATCGCTTTGCCATTGAGCATGTCAGAAGCATGGACGAAACCAATCTCAAGTCACATGCTCAGATTCTGTTGTGCCAGCTGCAGTTGTCGATTGCCTCTGACGAAGAAGAAAAATATAACAAACGACTTCACATGGCGGATCTATACGTTAAATCGTCACAGTTCAACAATGCTTTCAATCTGTATCACACGCTGATCGACGAAGTGCCCGAGAAACTCGAGCCGCGATACCGTCTGCTCGACCTGCTCATCGAACTTGAAAACTGGAAGTCCGCTGAAAATGTGTTGTTGGAGCTGATCAACATTGAAAAGGATGAAAAACGCCGTTTCGATGCTTTTTTGAAGTTGGCCGACATCCAAGATGAAAAGATGATGGTGCCTTCGCGCGCGTTGTTGACACTCTTTGCGGCGTTGGATTCAAAAATGGATCTGTTGCCGCTGCACGAGAGGCTTTGTTCGATCTCCGAACGTCTTCATACGTATTCGCCGCTCATCGATAAATATGAAGAGGTTGCATCGCACGGTTCATCGTCTGAAGTGCGTGGTCAGGCAACACTCATGTTGGCGCGTCTTTACATCGATCAGGTGGGTAAACCTGCCGTAGCTAGCAAGATCCTTAACGATTTCTTTGAAAACGAAGGCTGGCACGACATCGCCTATATTCGTCAGATGGCGCTCTTGTGCCAGAACATGAAGCTTTGGAACGATTACGTTCGTGTGTTGCTTCGCATCGTCGAGATCTCGTCGGATAAGTCCGAGATCATTCGCGCGACATTGAACGCGGCACAGGTCTACGCCGCTGAACTTGGCGATTTCGTTCAATCTGTGATCCTGGTGCGCCGCGCTGCCGAAATGAACCCCGATAATGCCGACGAGTGGATCGAGATCGCCCAGGTTTTGGCATTGCGTGACGAATACAGCGACGCCCTCAATGCTTTGCAGCGCGCGCTCGCCTATCAGACGGGTGTCGACAAGTCACATACCTTACTCATGATCGCCCAGATCTACGGCACGTGCGACGACATTGGTGAAGCGACACGTACCTTCCACCAGGCCATTCAGCTCAAACCGGAACATGAGGCGCTTGTTCCCGTGGCGCAGTCGCTGATCACGCTCGCGACGACGCGCCATAACCAGTCCGCTTTTGACATCATTTGTTCGGATCTGATCGAGGCGAGTGATGAGTCACAACAGTCGACGTTGATGTTGCAGCAGGCCATGGAATTAGCGCGTATCTTCGAGGATTACGACGGGGCGCGGCGCGTGGTCGAAAAACTTGAACCACACCTCGCTGAGTTCGAATTCAGTCAGTCGTGTATGTTCGCCGATATTTTGACGCTCATTCACGATGAACATGGCGCGATCGAATTGAACTTCAGCATTCTCAAAAATAACGTGTTGAGTGACCAACAGCGTTTTGACCGACTGCAGGCCATGCTCACCAATGCAACACGCCTTAATGATGTCGGGCTTATCAAGGAATTATGTACGGCGATCCTGGAAATCGATTCTGAAGATAACAACGCGAACTTCCAGCTGATTCAGATCGATTATATGACCGGCCATTGGGATGTCGCGGCGTCGCGCATTCAGCGATTTTTGCCTTATACCGAGCGCTTAAGCGCCGAATCGGCGGTTCTCCTTCACTACTATTACGCGGACATTTTACACGCCGCTGAACACGATGAACTCGCCATTGACAGTCTCAACCTTGCTTTGAGCATCCGTAACGATTTTCGTCCGGCTGTCGAGCTCAAACTCGAGATCCTGATCAATCACATGCGTTGGAAAGACGCGCTGCCATCTTTCGAAACGCTTCTTTCTCTTTCTCACGATCAGGAAGAAAAAGGTGCGATCCACAAGCGTATCGCTGAAGTCTGGCATTTCTATCTCGATAACCCACAACGCGCGATCCTTGAATATGAACAGGCTCTGACCTTGGGTGGGGACGTCGAAGACGTGCCGATCCGTCTGCTTGAGCTCTATCGTCTTACACAGGATTGGCAAAAAGCAGCCGTCATGGCTGAAGTTCTGGCCTCTGCTCAGGTTTCGTCGACGGATGCCCGTCTCGACTATTTGCTCGTTTTGGGACAGATTCGTGAGCGTCACTTGGGCGATCTCTCGCTCGCGGCAGAGACCTATCTTGAAATGTTCACACTCGTCCCGCTTCGTGAAGACATCGTGACGCCGCTCACCCGCATTCTGCTTCGTAAACAGGAATTTGCGGCGCTTCAGGGCGTCGGCGAACGTCTCATTGATCTCTCCAGATACGAGTTCGACGATTCGTTGACCATGCTCAAGATCATGTTCAAAATGTGTTCAGCCTGTGCCGCAGCACGACCGATCCTGGAACAGATCCTCGTTACGATCTCAGCGCGTTATCCACACAAGACGGCGGTTGATGACCTTCAGGCGATCTTTGATAATCCGCCAGCCAATGACGAGTTTGTGATCAATTTGCCCCCGTTGGTTGGTCCCAATGACGCTCAAACATCCGAAAACGAACCGATCCCCGAACGAACCGATTCAAAACAACGTTCGCGCAAACGCACGATCACGAATCCTCTTGGCAGTTTGACCGTGGATTCGGGGCTGCTGAACCCGTCTTTTGATTCTGGTCTGTTCTCACGTGCGACGCTCGATTCTGGCGTGCATTCTGTGGTCAATCGCATGGAATCTGGTGTGGTCGGGCGCCCCGTGATCAGTGATTCGGGACTGCAGGCTCGTCCAGCCTGTAACGACGTGCCCGAAGTGGTCGCGGCGCCCGCGCCGCTCAATCTGCGTGAGATCACACAACCACGCATCATCACGTCGCAGATCGTGCGTACCGAAGATACCAGTCCATCACGCCATCGCGTCGATACAGCCGAAGTGCCAGCCACGTCGCTTGCCTCGTCGATCCCCGAACAGCCCAAACGCGTTCGTCCAAGATCTATGCTCCTCGGCGATTTGGAAGCGGTCGACGAGATCTTGGGTGGTCAACACAACAGCGGCTCCCTTGACGAAGAATTGCTCGATGCGATCGATGGCCTTAAAGATACAGTGAATTAAATGAAAGCGATCTTACATAATGATTGGCAGACAGAACTGGCGCCGATTTTTGAAAGTGCTGAATATCAGGCACTGCGCCAGTTTCTGATCGAAGAATACCGTACTCAGGTCATTCACCCCGACATGTACCACATCTTTAGTGCACTCGAACTGACCCCACGAAGCGAGGTCAAAGTCGTTTTGCTGGGGCAGGATCCTTATCACGGCACGAATCAGGCGCATGGACTTAGTTTTTCGGTCAAGTCGCCAACGGAACCACCTCCGTCACTCAAGAATATCTACAAAGAATTGCGCGACGACATGGGTATTTTAACGCCCGCACACGGTGATCTGACGACCTGGGCGCGTCGCGGCGTGTTGCTCCTCAACGCTGTTCTTACGGTACGCCACGCACAGGCCAATTCGCATCGCAATAAAGGATGGGAATTCTTTACCGACGCCGTGATCCGCAGCGTAAATGCCAAAGAAGACCCCGTCGTGTTCGTGCTTTGGGGACGCAATGCCCAAGAAAAAGAGGCGTTGATCACGAATCCGCGTCATTTGATCCTCAAAGCCCCTCATCCATCGCCTTTGTCCGCTTTCGCTGGTTTTTTTGGTTCCAGACCGTTCTCAAAGATCAACGACTTCCTGGAACAACAGGGGCGTGGACCCATCGATTGGCGTTTGCCTGAACAGCCAGAGAACTAAGCCCATGGTCAATCATCAAACGATGTTGGTGAACGAGCCTGAGCGTGTTTCTGCAACGCGTCCACAAGTTCAGGATGCCTCGCTGACACCTCGTGAACTCGTTCAGGATTTTGAGTTTTTGAACGAGCTCGGGCGCGGCAACCAGGGCTGCGTCTTTTTGGCACGTCGTAAGTCTGACCAGTGTTTGATGGCCGTCAAACAATTGCGCATCGATTCGGTCTCGTCTTGGAAAGAATACGAATTGTTTGAGCGCGAAGCCAGGGTGCTCACCTCGCTTGATATTCCGGGCGTCGCCAGGTGTTATGGCGTTCAAACCTTTTTGGATGCTCAGCCGCCCTGTGCCTACCTTTTTCAGGAATATATTGAAGGTGAAACGCTCGATACTTTGTGCCATCGAGGGCATCGCTTTTCGAATCAAGAAGTTTTTGATATCGCGACGCAGCTCGTTGAGATCTTGGAAAAGCTTCACAGTCATGAGCCACCCGTTATTCATCGCGACCTGAAACCGTCAAATCTGATCGTCAAATCGACGCCAAATGGTCCAAAAATCAGTCTGATCGACTTTGGTGCTGTGGCCAATCCTCAGATCCAGTCAGGCGGTTCGACGGTGGCAGGCACCTATGGCTTCATGCCGCCTGAACAACTCGTCGGCAAACCCTCGCCCAAAAGTGATATCTATGCCTTGGGCGCCGTGCTCGTGCAACTTTTGAGCGGCGTTGAGCCCGTAGAAATGCCTGTCGTCGATTTTCGCCTCGTCATCGAACCCTATTTGGAGCAACAACCACATGAAGTCGTCGAGCTGTTGCGTGGAATGCTTGCACCCGACCAAAAGCGGCGCTTTTGCGATTACGAATTGCTCAAAAAGGCGTTCGCGGCATTTCAAAAGGGTGAAAAATTCGATACCCAGGTCGATGAATTGTCGCTCGATGCTGACGAAAACGACAAACTTATGGCTGTGCGGGCTTTTGGACAAAATGGAAACGCCCTCTTGTGGCAAAATTTGAGTGAACAGACGCCTCGTGCCGTGCCCAAAGCCTATCAAAAGTTCAGACCCAAAAAACGCAAAGCGACGCCGTTATATGAAAATGTGAAATGTGAGACGAATGAAGACCGTGAACGTCTTAATACATTTGAGACTTCGCTCAATATGGAAAAGAAATACAAAAAGCTCACGCTCTTTTTTAGATATCTCATACCAACGTTGATTTTGAACTGCATCCTCATTTGGGTGTTTTGGAACGAAGAATGGTTGGGAATTGGCTTGAGCGTCTTCAACCCATGGTTGTTTATGATTTTCGCCTTATCCTATGTCGATCAATTAGCCAGGGCGCCGTACATGATTCCATGGCTTCAACTGAAATTTCCTGCGTCCGCTAAGCCTGATGATCACAAAAATATACAAAATATCCTCAAAAATGGCCGTAAGACAATAGCCCGTGTCGTTTCAATCGATTATCTACCCGCCCAAAAGCATTACATGGACTTGTTTTACACTGAGGATTATGCGCAGACCTACGTATATTATCACGGTCAGCCGTCTTTTCGTGTCACATATTCGTTCAATCCGCCCGATGATGCGAGCGAAACGTCCTTGATCCACAGCATCGTCATTCATTCTACGCCGGAAGGGCAGATCAAACCGGGCGATCCGTTGCCGATACTTTATCTTATCGGTTCGAATCGCGCCCACGTGATGAGCATGCCATACCCGCAGCCACTTCATAACATCCTTTGTGAACGTGAGATGTATTACGATTCTAAAACGATGGATCAATAATCGCTTTTTTGGGGAGGGGGAAGTCTCCCCCTACGCGGCTATTTCGTATTTTTCGTAGAGTCGTGTTGACCACGCGTCTCTACGAAATTACGAAATACGCCGCTACCCCTTCTCCTGGCAGGGCCGACGACTGGGTTGGTATTGCCATATTTGATGTTACAATTCAGCCGGTTATTTGATTGTCCGGTCAAAAATACAAAGCTCTCATCAGTATTTTCGCACGACAGGATTAACAACACATGATTGAAACACCGTCTATACTAGTCGATCAATACGAATTTATCCGTCTTCTTGGCGAAGGGGCAAATGGCAAAACCTGGCTGGCACGCAAGCGCGACACGCTCGAAAATGTCGCCATTAAGGCGCTCAAAATCTCAAAAATCGAGAATTTGAAGAGTTACGAGTTATTTATGCGTGAAGCGGAGGTGCTCAAAAGCGTCGATTTGTTGGGCGTGCCGCGCTTTTATGACTGTGTGTTTGAGAACGACGGCGCATGCTACCTGATTCAGCAGTTTATCGAGTATCCATCGCTTCAAAAGTGGATCGATGCTCAGGGTGAGCTGAACGAAGCGATGACGCTGAACGTCATGCTTGAAATTGCGAACATTTTGGTTGGTCTGCACACGCAATACAATCCACCGATCATTCACCGAGACATCAAACCATCCAACATACTTTGTGAGTTGGGATTAACAAGTGATGCCGTAAAGCACCTTGTGTTGATCGACTTTGGCGCCGTGGCGAATCCACAAACCAAGACGAGTGGCTCGACGGTGGCTGGTACGTTTGGCTATATGTCACCCGAGCAGCTTTTAGGCGATGTGACGCCGCAATCCGACTTTTACGCGCTTGGTGCGACGGCGTTGCACATGCTCGTCGGCATTCCGCCGTATAAGCTTCCAACAAACGTTTTCAGCATCAAACTCGAGGCGATATTAGACGAGTGTGCTCCCCAAACGACGCCGCAAATGCGCGCACTTCTGGCGTCTTTGCTTGCCCCCGCGCTCGAACAACGCCCCAAAAATGCGCGTCAGCTTCGCGACATGATCCGCAACGTTCGCCTGCATCGCATGCCCAACGACGATGCCGGCGGTTCAGTTTGCGATAACTATCTGCAGCAAATTCAGGCGCAAGAGACCGATACGTCCGGACGCATGATCCATACGGGTGCCATGGCTCGATGGCACTTAACACATGGGCTGATCCGCGGCTTTTCGGCGCCCTTGGAAGGCAGACTCAGCCAGCAGACGTGTGCCGAATATACGTTTGATGTACGCGAACGCACATGGTGCGGCATTTGCCCGGTGCCCGACTCAGTTAAACTCGACATTCGGTCGCTCCCCGCAGATTGTCTTGTGCAGTATGACCCTGCGGATGCTCGTTACAACCGGGTCATTGAGATTCAAGGCATGCCGATCTCTCAAAAAGAGATTCAATCCAAAGACCAGCCGTCGTAAAGATCGGGTGAATCGGGCGCGATCGAGGCGCGCCGCAGCCAATCGAGCAGCGCAAACATTTCGAAGCGATCCGCGCGGTAACGTAAGATCTTGGCGATGCGTTCGACACGTTCCGCATCGCCGTATTTTTTAGCATTCAACACGTATTGCGCGAATTTCCCGCGGGTCCAAAGCACATCGTCAGACGGGACGAGCACTTTTCCACGAAATATCTGGGCAAGACATTCAACGTCGGCACGCGAAAAATGGCTTTGCGCCTGAGTTAGACCATCGTCAAGCATGGCCCAGTAGGCCGTGAGGTCGCGTTGGATCTGTTGTGAGCGGTTCATGCCGGTCTGAGCCGCTCGCGCGTCCAGGCGTTGGACCTGCGCGTCATTAAGAGAAATACAGACAGGTTTCTTGAGCGATTTCATTTAAACGTGGCCAAAGGTTGATAGCCTGTTTGTATTGATCAGAGGATGTCGATCAGCCAGGAACAATCGCGTTTCATGGCTGCCGATATCGATTCCACGCATGCCGCAGGCGAGGACGTGAGTGGAATGCGCATAAGCCCGTGCATCAATAGAATGAGGTTTGCGCCTCTGGGTTGATTGGCGGCCTGGGCAAGTGTCGTGGCGTTCAGACCAATAAAACGCGGATCGTTGGGCACATTTTCGATAAGGTCGGCGTCGTAGATCACGCACCCGTTTGGAGAGATCGTTGGCGAAAGCGTGTCAAATGAGGGCTGGTTGAGGGCAAAAAGCAAGTCGGGCGTATCGACGACGGGGCAGGCAATGCCTTCGTTTGAGATCTGTACGTGGCAGCGACAGACGCCGCCGCGCATTTCAGGTCCATAACTCGGCATCCACGTGGCTTTAAGTTCTGAGTCAAGGGCCAGTTGTGTGAGAACTTTGCCGAGTGTCAACACGCCCTGTCCACCAAAGCCAGCAGCCAAAATACGAACAGTGTGCGATGTTGAGGCGTAGGCGTTCAAATTGAGTGGTGCGAGCGCGATGTTTTCGCGCGCCATTGAACCGACCGAATGCGTCAGCTCAAATAACGTATTTCGAGAAATTTCTTGTTCAAATTCAGTGGGTTGCGCGCGGTTTTGAATAAGTTGTGAACGGTCTTCGTCGCGGAAGATACCGAGCGGATAAGTTTGCGTCATCCAGTTTTCAACACGCTCGCGTGCTTCGACAGGGTCGCAATGCCAGTTGGACGGGCAGGGGCTGAGTATCTCAACAAAGCTATAGCCACGGTGTTCGATCTGGTTTTGAATGGCTTTGTGAATGACGCGTCTGGCCTCGCGCATGGTTTTGGCGCCGCCAAACGCGACGCGTGCAATGAAGGCCGGCCCGTCAAGCGTGTTGAGCAATTCACACATTTTGAGTGGCGCACCATGTTCTTCTAGCGTTCGTCCCATGACAGAGGTCGACGTTTTTTGACCCAGGATTGTGGTGGGCGCCATCTGGCCGCCGGTCATGGCAAAGTTGGCATTGTTCACGAAGAAAATACACAGGTCCTCACCTCGATTGGCAGCGTGAAGCGCTTCGGCTATGCCGATCGAAGCCAGGTCACCATCCCCCTGCGACGTGATCACGATCGCCTCGGGATGCAGGCGCTTTACGGCTGTCGCGACTGCGCTTGCCCGCCCGTGTGGCGACAGAATATGATGCATGTCCAGGTAGGAATCGGTCAGACCACCGCAACCGACGGGGCTGACCCAAATCGCTTCGCGATCCTTACCGACCGCGTGAAGGGCTTCTTCCACGAATTTCAGAAGGCTGCCATGGCCACAGCCAGGACAGAAATGCGGTTGCTCGGGGTTTTGCGTGTTTCGATACGGGTCAAGAAATGCCATGGTAAAAGATCAAAGCTGCGTTCGCTCAACGAACGTATACAACAAGGAGAGAGGTTAAGAGCATTTGACGAGGATAGCTTCGGCTTCCTCAAATGTCAGGGCGATCGGGTTGCCATCAATCGATATATGAACGGCCTCGCCGCAGACTGACTTTTTTGTAATGACGACATTCGGCAAAATGCCTGTTTCAAGTAATTTCTGGCGCAATTCACCGGCTGCTACCACTTTCAGGACTGTGACCGACTCGCCGTCATTCACCTGGTTAAGGTGTTTGTGCTTTTCAGCGGCGCACGCGCTTTTGTGACAGGCGTGATTGGTGCAATTAGCGCAGTTGGTGCAGGCATGTTCACCGACGGAGCGCTGAACCTGTTGCGAAATCAGGCAGTGAACATCGCGTGTCGGACACATCGAAATGGTTTCAAAAAATCGGACGAAGCGATCCATGCCTTCGTCAGACAACGCGTGTTCGAGACCACAGGCTTCTTCGCGGGCCGCAGCTTCGTCCATGCCAAGAATGTCATGAAAAAACTGAAAAAGGACGACATGACGAGCATAGACGCGGCGAGCTGCGCATCGGCCTTCGTCGGTCACTTCGATGAGTTCGCGCTGAACATAGCGGATCAAACCAAGCTCGCTAAGGCGTTTGAGTGCCAAACTGACCGACGACGCTTTGACGTTGCGCGCTTTTGAGATCTCACGAACGCGTACTTCGTGTTGTTCCTGCAGCAGAAGGTAGATCGTTTCGAGATAGTCTTCGAGCGCCGGCGTAAGCGTGTTTAAAGCCATGATGATCCTCGTTTAGAAAATGAATTGCGTTGGCGCTTGCCAGGCGCATACAGAAAGTCTTTGTTTAGCACAAATTAGGCGGCTTTCTCTCAAAAATCATGAAAAAAAGCGGCGTTGAACCTTTAAGAGATCCAGCGCCGCTTGATCAGCCCGTTAAAACTCCGGGCAAGTGCAGATCAGTGATTAGTAAACGCTCGTCCAACGAACATTGTCGATGAACGCACGACCGGAGGTCGCCGTGTCGGCAAAGATCGTGATTTCTTTGGCGTCGGTTTTATTGATCACCTTTTGATAGTGATGACGCGTGACATCATTTTTGGCCAAGGTGACGGAATCTGTAAAGTCACCGGCCGTGATCGTGAACGTAACAACGGCGTCTTGTTCTGACCAGTGGATGTAATCGAATTCGATCGTACCCACACCACCTTTGAGGCCGACGATCTTGATGCCTTCTTCTTCATGAATCGTCGCGGGTTTCTTACCGTTGTTGCCACGAACGGCGAGGTAGGTGTTGTCGAGTGACATGGAACCGCTCGTTTGCGTACTCGGATTGTAGACAGCTGAGATGGTCGTCATAACGCCGGCGTTGCCGTAGTTGATGTTTTCAACTTTGTTGGTGTAGCTCGACGCTGTGTTCCAGACTTTGCCATCCACGCCATCGAAGGTTTCGGTGATGTCGTAGGATGAGAGCTGGTCGACGCAGGCAAAGAGGCCATCGGCGATCGAACAGACTTTGCCAGTGGGGCAGTCATCGAGCGGAATCCATTCGTCATTTTCGCATTCTTCGTACGAAGCGCCATTGCAACGAGCGGAACCATCAGCGCAGGTCGCCGTGCTTTCGAACGTACGAACATCGCTTTCACTGAGCTTGGTGGTTTCGGTGATGAGGATCGGGTCGGATGCACCATCCGTGATCGGTTTGCAGGCGAAGAAATTGTCACCATCCAGATAGATCATGGTGCAGTAATTTTTGCCAAGATCGCCATGAGCACCCTTAACGGTCATGAATTCGGTGTTGTTCCCGCAATTGTCGCAAGACGCGTTGATGTTGGCATCGATCTCTTCGTTCCAGCTAAGGACCGGTTTGTCGAGGTCGCTCGTGCAGAACATCGCGACTTCAACGTCATCAGCCTTGATCTGATCATTGAAGAGAATGCGGGCATAACCGACGTGCGTCGCGGGATCAAGATATTGGAAGTCACACCAGTCGACCGGCGCAGGCGGGTTGGGGTTGGCAACGCATTTGCCATCGTCTTGCTTATCATTGACTGAGCAAACGGGTGTGTCACCAGAGCATTTATCCATTTCGTACCAGTTGCCGTGATCATCGCACATCTGGAGCGAGTTGCCGTCGCAACGAACGGCGCCAGATTCGCAACCATCGGTGACGCATGCCGAGGTATCGAGCACGCAGTTGTTGCATTTAAGGGCACCCTTGGTGTTAGCATCGTATTTGTCGCAGGAATTCAACCAGTCATAGAAGACAGCCGAATCGCCCGTGCCATCACACCATTCGCCAGCGTTGTCGTCGATCTTGCCGTTACCGCAGTAGTCAGCAGCAGTTTTGCATGCACCGTATTCGACTTTGCAGGTTTTGGTGTTGCAGGTGACGTTGCCGGAGATGTACTGGCTATCCCAACCATTACAGGTGTTTTCGTTGAACAGGAAGGCCGAGCCATCGCATTCTTCGTCGTCCTGGTTAATAATGCCGTCGCCGCATTTGGCTGACGGTTTCGCGACACAAGCCGAGAGGTTGAGTGTACAGTCGTTATTGCAGCTTACTTTGCCGCCGGCATAATCACCCCAGTCGACGCAATTGCTGGCGTCGCCGAGGAAGGCGTCTTTATCACACCATTCGTCATCGCTGTTGATGACGCCGTCACCGCATTTGACTTCGACGCAATCGCTGAAGTCGAGTTGGCAGGCATTACACGACACAGAACCGCTGACGTAGTTTTTGCCGGTCATTTCTTTGTAATTGACGCAGCGTTTGTTACCGAGCGGGAAGTCTTTGTAGTCGCATTGTTCGCTGTCCTGGTTGACGATACCGTCGCCGCATTTTGGCTCTTTCTCCGTACTCGGTGCAACGCAGGCAGCGAAGGAGATTTCGCAGGTCGCTGTACAGGTCACATTGCCAGAAGCGTAATTACCCCAGGCTGAACAGAGCGTATTGGTGTTCGAGAACAGTTTATCATCGCAGAGTTCACCCTCGTCCAGTTTGCCGTTGCCACACGGATCAACGCGTTCAATACAGGCACTCGTGTCAATGTGGCACAAATTGGTGCAGCTAAGCTTACCAGATTCATATTTCGGATCATATTTTGAGCACTTAATGATGCCGCCGGGGAAGGTCGTATTATCGCAATCTTCGCCTTCATCGATCTTTCCGTTGCCACAGAGGACAACCGGCGCTTTTTCGCATTCGGAAACGTCGAGACGGCAATTTTTGGTGCAGCTTAGCGTGCCGCCGCTATAGATCGTGCTGTATTTCTCGCATTTGTTGCTGCCATTGGGGAAGGCGTTGGTATCGCACTTTTCGTCGTCTTGGTTGATGATACCATCACCGCAGAACGGATCGACCGTTTCGTCGGCATAGCATTTGGACGTATCAACTTTGCAGTTATTGCACTGAAGCGTACCTTTGTATTTTTCATCGCCCAAATATTTGGAACAGGTGTTGGCTGCAGGATCGAAAGGATCGCTGGCTGAAGCATCGCACCACTCACCGGCATCAAGTTTGCCGTTACCACAATTCTGAACACAGGCGGACTCATCGAACACGCATTTTGAGTTGCATTTGAGTTTGCCGTCGTCGTAGATCGAGCTCCAGTCTTTGCAGTTCCAGGTCAGACCATCTGCGATCGCATCGATATCACAGAATTCGTCGGGCTGGTTGATGACGCCATCGCCGCAGCGCGGCGCAACGCAGTTACCCGTATCAACTTCGCAGTTATCCATACATGAAACGGTGCCTTTGGAACCGGGGATCCAGGCATTACAAGTATCGGCACCTTCCATGAACTGGTCGCCATCGCACCATTCATCCTCATCAAGGGACTTGTTGCCGCAACCTTCAGGTTTGTCGAGGGGTTTCTGCACGCAGTCGTCTTTGATGAGCTTGCACTCGTCACTGCATTTAAGGGCGCCGGACGCGTAGGCATCGCTGATGTCCGAACACATGGATTTGTCATTGGCAAACGAGTTTTTATCGCATTCTTCGGAATCCTGATTGACGATGCCATCACCGCATTCAGGTGTCGGTTCTTTGCATTCTGACAAGTCGAGAGCGCAGTCGACACATTTGGCATTACCAGAGATGTATTTGGCATCGATATCGGCGCAAGCGCTCTTGTCGTTGACAAATTTGTTACCATCACAGGCTTCGCCGTCATCGAGTGTGTCATTGCCGCAGCTTGCGCTGACATTTCTGATCTCTACGCAATCAGACGTGTCGATCGCGCACGACGAACACTTGAGGTTACCCGATTCGTATTTCGTGGCATCATAGGCCGCGCAGCTCGTCACGTCGTTGGCAAACTTGTTGCCATCACAGGCTTCGCCGTCATCGAGTGTCTCATTGCCGCACTTGTCGGTGCTGGTCTTAGCCACGCAGTCAGACGTGTCGATCGCGCACGACGTGCACTTGAGGTTGCCCGATTCGTATTTCGTGGCATCGTAGGCCGCGCAGCTCGTCACGCCATTAGCAAACTTGTTGCCGTCACAGGCTTCGTCGCCATCGATCGCGTCGTTACCACAAAGTTCGGATGAACACGACTCGTCTTCACAAGGCATTTCGCACTTGCCATCAGCACAGTCGTCCTGCTTTTTGTCCGAATCATCACTGCAGCCATAGGCCGCACACATCAAAAGACTCAAAAACAAAGCTCGTCTTAAATTCATAAGCTCAGCTCCTTAAAACGAAATGATCGTCGGCGCAAATCGTTTGCGACCATGACGATCGGGTCAGAGAAACAAAACATTCGGCAAAATTTTTAGTGCCCAAAAAAAACGCAACTAATTTAGCAGATGCTCCGTAAAAATGCGAATGATACGTAACAATTTGTAAACAGTAGGGGGCAGCTCAGCCGAGTTGCCCGCGCGCCTTTGGCGCGCGGG
>JAZUKH010000041.1:0-8603 GCA_045643185.1 Myxococcota bacterium
TTGCCTTCGGCTTCGCTACGGCTGAGATGCTGTGGTTATTTACAAGGATAATCGACTAAACTGTTCCTAAACCGGTGCTTGCATAACCGTGACTGTCTAAGCCGAAGGCAAGACAGGCACGGTTGACTGTGTGGAAGAGGAACCCCAGAGCACGCTTAATAAGTTGTCTTAATGAAGTTAAAATGACTGAGGCAGTTTGTGATCTGAACAAAACTGACGATATCACTGGCCAATTGACGTGCAAGTCCGTTATGCTCGGATTTTGTCATGAGCTCGTTTTCGAAATCGAAATGATAGCGATCGGTACAGAATGCAAAGATGAGCAGGTCGTTGATGAGATAAACTGTCCATGAGTTCGGTGTGAGCGTTTTGAGTAGATTTAGATAAGTTCTGAAATTATCCTGATCATAATCTGGAATGGCACGCATGAGTTCATCAAAGTGGGTCGACTCTGTGAACGCATTGTAGAAATTCTTGTGGTATGTGTCACTGACAAATTGTTGAGACGACGCGTTGTAATGAAGAATAATGGGCTTTTGAATATTATCTTTTAGAGGAAGAATAATGATCTGTCCCTTAAAGTCACTCGGCGCGTGATCTGTGGATGTGTGGACATTACAGGCGAAGAATGTCTTGTTGTTGATCTCTGCCAAGATATATTCTGGACAATTGACAAATTTAAAAGGATATTCGTTAGCGACTGATCCATCTTTACCGAGTCGGAGTATTTGAAAGAGTTTTTCATATAAATTGCCCGAACTGATAAGCTCGGGTTGTTTAAACGATTCAAAACACAATGGCGGATCAGTTTTTTGTGTCTGAGTTATTTTGGTGTCTTTCTCGGTCTGCGTCAAGTCACGTACAACGTTGTTATCATTGACTTGTTGTTTTAGGCAATCTTTGGCAGCATTTGTGACCTGCGTTGAAAAAAAAACATTTTTATCATCTTTTTTTAAGATGGTCATATATTGAGAAATGGTGTTTGTAACATAGTCGTTTTTGAAAGCATCGGCCAGTTTCGTATTTCTAAGTCCGCCCATCACCAAGCCAACGGTCAAGGCCGCGACGCCCAGAAAGAAGACCATTCCAATATATCCCGCAGAGTTCCAAATGATGTCGACGGCTGAATCAGAGTCTTTTGCTTCAACGAAGCAAATGATGGCAATGATCAGGATAGCTGCGCCAACGCCTGCGAGCGCCGATTGGATCGCAACCGCTTTGATGCTTTTGGATTTGGTGGTTGCCTGGATATAAGATTCTGATAGCTGGATCTGTGGTTCAAGTTCCTCAATGGTGATAGGAATCAGAGCGGTTGTTCCGTCATCGTTATAAGTGTTGAAGTCTTGAAGGAGTGCCGCATCAACTTCGTCGTATGCCGGACCGTTGTTTTCAACGATACTCGCGTATTCAGGAATTTCGCTCATGGATAAGCCTCGTCATCAGTCATGAAAGTTTGTCTTGTGGGAAAGTTTGATCATGGTTGCGACGGCGTATTGGCGAAGCCGATAGCCGGCGCGCGTCTGGCGTATTGGCGAAGCCAATAGCCAGCGCCATTTTATTAGAAAAAGTGGAAAGAAGCACGCTTATCTTTGATTTTTTAGTAAAAATTGAGGAATATTGAGGATTTGTGGTCTGGATTGTCTAGGCCTATTTTGGAGGATTTTGATGGCGGAATCGAAGGCGAAATATCGGGTTCAGACGGCGAATTTTGTCGTAGAGCTTGAGAGTGATGAGGAGTTGGTTCAGCTTGCGCGTGTCGAAACGATTCAGAAGGACACGCTTGTAAAGATGCTCCCAAACGGGTCGTATGTTCCGGCGAGGAATCTTCCCATTTTGAAAGAAGTGTGGGGTCTTGTTCCGAAATTGAGCTCGCCGCCGCTGTCGAGTCCTGAAGGTGCAGGGACGGGTATTTTTAAGGCGACGAGTGTGCCGCCGATCCCTTCAAAGGGCGGCTTGTCCATTTCTTCCATGACGCGGCCGAATGCGCAGAACGTGGGCATGATCCCACCGCCTGCGCCCGTTGCGCCGCCAGCGCCGATCATGCCGCCAAGACTCGAAACCGTCGTGGATTTCATGCCTCGCGGCGAACAGATCGATGCCCCCACGCCGACCATCGAAGACGCTTTTTCGCCGGTCGATGTGATGTTGAATGAACGCGCTGAACGCGAAGCGGCGGATGTGGCGATCGACAGAAAAGATGCCGACAAAGCGATCTATAGTCTGATCCATCATGAGTCCATCGTGGAGGATGTCAGCGCGCTTGCCGAGGCTGAGGAAGAGGATGTCGTGCTGTCGTCGCTGTCTCGCGAGATCGATGTCGTGGATGCCTTCCGCGATATGGTGGATGCGCCGTCTGTCAATATCGCGCGTGATGACATCTTTGACAGCCTCGATATGATGAGCTGTGACATGATGGCGCTTAAGGAAGCGGATGCGCTGGTCGAAAAGAGTGGGGAGACCCATATCCTCAACGGCGATGTGGTCGAAAATGGACGCTCGGATACGTCTGTCACTGGGGAGGCTGCCTTCGTGGCACCGTCGACGAGTGAAGATGACGAAAAATTGGCCGAAGCAGAAGTTCACGCGGCCAGTACGACGGCGTTTCCGTTCACGTCCAAACGGGATGAGCCTGAAGAAGATACAAGTTCGACGACGGAATGGAGCGACTCCGAGGTTTGCCTGCATGAAGAAACGGTCGTGACGCGTCCAAACCGCGATGACTCGAATATACGCGCGCTGAATGACATTCAGGCACAGCGAAACCTTTCGCAGATCGAGATCGATGTGAGCGATTTAGAAGAAGAGCAGACCATCAATCCTGTGAGCGAAGAGGCGTTGACGCACGATATGTCAGCGAAGGCCGAGGAGATCCGCCAGTGGACGAAGGCGCATGTTGAAAAGGCACAAAGCCTGACGGCGTCAGATTTGGCATCCCAGGTGGCGTCTCAGACGGCGTTTGCTCGCCACAACGGCCCGTTGGATTACCTGGCGACGAGTGATGTCGCGGTCGTGTCTTCTGAAAATGCGCAGACGAATGCCGTTCTTTTGAACCATGTGATCGAGCGCGCGCAGACCAAGCCGGTCATGCAGAAAGACGTCGAGCGCGTCATTGAGGAAGATAAAACGTGTGACCGTCGTTCGATCAACGAGTCGGACATACGGGCTGCGGCGCAGCATGTTGGTCAGACAGCCGCAGGCGCGGCTTCATGCGACGCGGGTGGCGGTGTCTTCGACGTGGCAAGCCAGACGGCATCCGCTTCGGACTGGCGTCCGGTTGACCCGAACGTCGCCAATGCGGCGCGTCTGAGTGCCTATCAAAAACAAAACCAGGCGCCGGCTGACGAATTGGAAGTGTTGTCGCCGTCGTCGATATTGCCGATCATCGATTCAAAGTCTGAAACGCTTGAACAAACGCCCGAACAAACGCCTGAAACCGCGAGCGTGAGTGCGTCTCACCCGTCCAAAGCCGCCAGAACCTGGTCGCCGCACGACCTAGAAGCTGCCAGAGCAGCCGTGGATGCAGCTCAAAAGGATCCGGAATATCATAATTCCCAGATCATTCAGAACTTGTCGTCGATTCTGGATGCCATTGTGAAATCGCAGACAGAAGAAGCCGTCGCAGATCAGAGTGCCGAAACCAGCCAAGCCGCGTCTGGCGCCGCAGCGATGCCCATCGCGAGTCTGTTTAACGAAGAAGATGACGCTCAGGGACGTCGCCCGTCGCGCGAGGTCTCACGCTATTCCGTGTCACATACGACTTGTCCCGGTGCGCGCGCGCCGCTGTCGGAAGACGAAAAATCCAAGTTGCGCAACAAAAAGAGCATTCTTTTGGATCCCGACGATATCGATGACAGCCCGTCTGAACAATTCATGATCCATAGTCGTGAAGACTTTGATGCCATGATGCGCAGCGCCAGTTTTGATGATGTGCGCCGGTCTTCGCGCCGTGATCATCGATGCGACCTCGTTGACGACGAAGAGGTTTCGATGTCCGAAAAACTTCGGATCAGAAAACATCGTGATCTGGTCAAAATGATCGAAAAAGGTGAAATGCCGGATGATGAGCCTTCGAGACCCTCGAAAAGCGGCCGCATCAGTGTGAGTGGCGTTCAGGCCGCGCCCACGGGCGAGTTGCGCGCTCTTTTTGAAAAAGAGAACGAGCTGAATATCTATCTCGAAAATGAGATCCAAGAGGGCGAACGGGAGAGTTCTCAGGCAGTCAAAGATGAAGAAAAACCTCGAAAACGCATGTCGAAAGCCCATCGATCGTCGCATCAGCTGCCTGGCGTCTCCAAAAAAAGTGAATCTGCCAGGTTGAAAGAGAACGCACGGAGTGTCGATACGCAGGTTGGCGTCGTTGGTGCTTCGGGCGACAATACGGAAGTTCATTTCAACAAAATGTTGCGCGATGGCGAAAAACTCGTTGCGCGCTTCGGCTCGCTCATGTTGACCAACCGCCGACTTTGGGTCGTCGAAAAGTCCAAGCATGGTCTCAAAAACTTCGAGTCCTATGACTTGAAATGCGTTCAGTGGTCGGCACTTCGTGATGAGTCTCACTGGCAATACATGCTGCTCGATATTCTGGCCGTCGTCGTGACGGGCGTCGTCGCCTACTTCATGCGCGAAACGCTGCTTTATGCGCTTTTGATATACTTTGTTCTGATGTTCCCGGTTTGCTGGTTCATTTCGTTTAAAACCACGTTGATGGTCGGTGCCGGTAGCGTCATCGTTCGTGCACGCGAGCGCGTGACCAAGAAAAATCACGCTCAGGCTGCGAAATTCCTTGAGCGCTTGGATCGGGAACGTGCCCGATATAAAAAAGGACGTTCGTCATGAGTATTTATCAAATGACCCAGCCGGTCTTGGATCGCGATTTCCACTGGCTGTTTGATGCGGTGGCCGATGCCATCGATGCGATCGTTGAACCGCTCGGTACGGGCAAGATCTCTTTACCGGCCATTCCTCGGCGCATGGGCGTTTATGTCGTGCCTTATACCTTTGCGGGACGTATTCAGCTTATGTTAGACTACGCCTGCGAAAAGCAGAGTCTCAGTCGGGATTATGTTTTAGAAACAAGCGCTTCCCTTTGTAAGATGCTGACATTGAATGTCACGTCTTTTCTAGAAGGTGACGTTCTCGAAGAAGATGATGATGATGATTCCGTCGTCGAGGTGAAAAATAGTGAAGAAGCGATACTCGCCCGCTTTATTGATCACCCGATCATTCAGGTCGTTCTCGCGGCACGCGGGCGACTTGCCATCATCGAAAAAAGACATCTCACGGCGTTGGAATTTAAAGCCCTGACCGGCCTTTCCGCGACGCGAGCTAAAAGTGTGGGAATACAGGCCATAAATCGGCCTGATGGTGTTATCGAATACGATTCGGCAGACGTCGTTCGTGTTCTCAAAAATGTCGATTCATCCAGTAGTGATGAATAATTCAATTTGGAGGAAAAAATGATTATGAATTTCAAAAAATCTGTCGTTGCAGCCGCCGCTGTGTGCATGCTTTTTACGGTGGGCGCCTGTAAAAAAAGCGCTGAAAACACGGAAGCAAGTGCGCCTGCTGCTCTGGCTGCGGCTGCTAACTGGAACAAAGCGGATGTCAATGGTCTGTTGAACTACATTCCGGCTGAATCGTCCGTTGTTTACGCCTCGACGCGTAACTTCGATATCAATAGCCCGGAATTGAAAATCTTATTGGATGCTTCTCTCAAGATGATCGATAAATCGATGAAAATGATCGACGACCAGATCGCCCAAGCTGGCGATAATGCTGAGATGCTCAATGCCTTGAAAGCTTCCAAGGCTCAGATGGAAGAGTCCGTCGCCCTCGTCAAAGATTACAAAAACGTCGCACCGCAATGGGGGCTCGATGTGGATGGTCGCACTGAGGAAGTCGTATATGTTAATGATGGTGAGATCGTGATGCACATGAGCGTTGTCGATTCCAAGAAATTCGAATCGAAGATCAACGCTATCATCGATGCCGTTAAAGTGGCTGACGAATCCTTCAAGATCGAACGTAAGACGATCGGTGAAGGCGATAACGCTTGGACGGTCATTTCCATCCCTGATATGACTGATGCAGGCAAGGCGCCTCTGGCCATCGCCGTTCACTACGGCAAAACCCTCGTTTCTGCGGCTGTCGCCACGCCCGATGTTACGGTCGACGAACTCGCCAAAGTTCTTAAACCCGCTGATAAAGCCATCACCAAGGATGCGCTCGGCAAAATTGAGGATGATATGTTGGCCGCCGGCTATATTGACAACATCCGCGTCCTTAATCTCCTCGTTTCCGAAGATTTCAAACCGGTGATCGAGAATGCGTTCGATACCAAATTGGAAGATGTCTGCATCAACGATGTCAAAGATATCCTCACGGCGATGCCCCGTACGAATATGAGCTATCGTCTGCTCAAAGACGGTTCGGTGTCCATGGATTCCACCCTCGTTTTGGCCGACAAAGCCGAAGCTGCCAAGCTCGCTGGTCTCCATGCCCCCAGCATGGATGTGATGAACGCCAAATCCCTTGCTGGCCTCAAATTGAACCTCAACCTCGATAAAACGCTCACCTACATCGTCGATCTCAGCGCCAAACTCGGTGCCAAGAACTATCAGTGCGGTGCCATTTCCGAAATGACCCAGTCCATCAAGGAACTCACCGAACTCGCGACGCCCGAGATCCGCTCGATGATCGCTGGTGTTTCGGGTATCAACCTCGCCGTCAATGATTTCGTCGTGGACGAAAAGAAAATTGATGCCGTCATCGACATCACCGGTTCTGCCATTGGCACGACGGTTCCCGGCCTGCTTGAGATCGCCAAGGCTGCCAGCCCCGAGCTCGCTGCGATGATCAACCTCAAGAAGGATGAAGCCACCAGCATTGATCTTACGGCACTCGTCAATATGCCGCTTGTCGTTAACGCCATCTACACCGACACGGACCTCGTCCTTGCGACGGCTCAGAATGACGTTACGGCCATCAGCAAAAATGCCAAATCCGATCGCAAAAACTTCATGGAATTGGCCGTTTCTATGGCGCTCGCGAAACTTGCGGACCCCAACATGGATCTTGGCGATATGAACTATACCATCACGCTTGGCTCCAATGATGAAGGTATCGCGTCTTCCGTGATCATGAAATTCTAATTTCTGATTCCATTCAGACGAAAAAAGGACGGATCCAACAGATTCGTCCTTTTTTAATTTTTTTTTTGAGGGGGAAGTCTCCCCCTACGCGGCTATTTCGTATTTCTGCAGAGACGTGTGGAACACGCGTCTCTACAGAAATACGAAATACGCCGCTACCCCTTCGTCTGACCGAGCCTTTTGCTCCGTCGAATGCGAGGTCCCCCGTCGCGTGCCATGCTTGCACGAAGCGCACGAGGGACAAGGTAAGATGGCTGCAACTTCTGTATTAATTGTGACTGATTCGAAATTAATATCCACCCGGACTACGCTGATAATCCGGGTCTACACATACAGCCGTTGGATAATGATAAGATGAACCGCCATAATATAAAACTGTAGCGCAGATCAAACCTTGGCTAGCACAATCTATTGAATGTTGTATTCTTATTCTTGAGCCATAATCTGGACAAGAAACAGCAAAATTTCCATCGCACTTGGTTACAAGCGGGGCTGCATCAAAACATAATTCACCATCACCTTTTACGTGCGTATAATTAGCATCGTTACAATGTTTGTTCTCACTGTCACAACCATCAGAACACCACGGAGAGTGTTGTATTCTGTATAATGTGCCATCGTCACTTTTCTTACAAATATCTACATCAGCTCGATATTTACCGATTTCGCTTTCATAGCAACACCCTTCATAATATTTGGCTTGGTCATATTCATAACAGGTTGACCGATCATATTCATATTCTTCTTCACACGGCTCTAAACACCTTGCGACGCCATTGAGGACGCCACAGACCTTATTCGAATCACATTCTTCAACCATAATTTCAGGCTTGCCTGAACAATGAACTTTATAATTACCTTCACATCGATCCGGCGTTGATTGAGGCAAACAATCCTCTCCTTCATTTTCAATAAGTTTCTTACATTCGGTTGAATTTGCACACCCATGTGTGCAAGATTCAATTTCTTCTTTTTCTATATACAATTTTCCATCAATCTCTCGGCAGGTCGTTTTGGTAACAGTTCCCAAATCATTTGAATATGGACTGGTCTCACATTTTTTATGGGAGATCTTATTGTATGGACAAAGTTCCATGCATTCAGCAAGCTGCGTGCGATCATTGATCACGCAGCTTTTGCCGTCATCACATTTTGTTGATTTCAAGTGGTGATTTTCATCACACGTGACAAGGTAATCTCCGTCGCAGTGTCCAGGATAATTGTCTGTACACGAATTCGTCTCGTCCGTTGATTTGTCTGTATCCGTTGCCTTGTCTGTATCCGTTGATTTGTCTGTATCTGTTGATTTGTCTGTATCCGTTGATTCGTCTTCAACGACGAGATCGTCTGAATGAGCATGTTCGAAGGAACACCCCCAGGTTGACAGCATCACGAAACTGATCAATCCAATCACTGCGCTTTTTTTCATAAACAAATCCTAAATGAGAAATG
>JAZUKH010000042.1:0-9205 GCA_045643185.1 Myxococcota bacterium
CGCAGGCCTAGGCCTGCTCAAAAACAAATATTCAAGAATAAACAAACAAACTGAAAGATATGATCATTGGCTGAGTTGTAACTTTTCCTACATAAAATGAGTAAAATTCTTGCGAAAATTTGTGGGATTCCCTAGAACTGCGCGGCTTTATTGGCGACCAGGTTGAGACGCGTCACAACCTGTTTCGACGTGAAACTGTCAAGACTTGCCAACCCCGTCTTGGGCCCTGCCAGGAGAAGGGGTCGCGGCGTATTGGACGTCAGGCCAATAGCCGCGCAGGGGAAGGCTTTCCCCTTTCAAAAAATGGTTCTGATCTTTCCTCAACCAACTTTCCGATTTTTGGGCCAAAAAGCCCATGCGCATTAGGAAAACATGAAAAACATTCGCAATTTCTGCATTATTGCTCACATTGACCACGGTAAATCGACCCTAGCTGACCGTCTTATCCAAAAGACGCTTCAGGTTCCGGATCGCGAATTTCGCAACCAGATGCTCGACACGATGGATCTAGAACGTGAACGCGGCATCACAATCAAAAGTCAGACAGTCTGCCTGCCGTACAAAACGGCCAATGGCGAAGAGATGATCTTTAATTTGATCGACACCCCAGGACACGTGGATTTTAGCTACGAAGTGTCGCGTTCATTGGCTTCGTGCGAGGGTGCCCTGCTTCTGGTCGACGCGAGTCAGGGGGTTGAAGCCCAGACCGTCGCCAACCTCTATATGGCGCTGGAGCACGATCTGACCATCATTCCCGTCATCAACAAGATCGACTTGCCCGCAGCCGACATTGATATGTGTAACGAGCAGATCGAAAACGAGCTTGCGCTGGATCCCCTCGACGCACTGCACACGAGCGCCAAAACGGGCGCCGGCATCGACGAAACGCTCGCCGCCATCGCCGAACGCATTCCTGCCCCTGAAGGCGACCCGAATGCGCCACTCCAGGCCCTCATCTTCGACTCCTTCTACGACTCATACCGCGGCGTCATCATTTATGTGCGCGTGAAAAACGGCACGCTCAAAACGGGCGACACGATTCGACTCATGTCGACCAATGCCTGCTACGAAACGCAGGAGATCGGCGTCATGCAGCTCAAACAGACGCCCAGAAAAACGCTCAGCGCGGGCGAAGTCGGTTACATCATCACCGGTATCAAAAACATCTCAGAAGCACGCGTCGGTGACACGATCACCCTTGCTGAAGGCGGCTGCGAAGCGCCGCTCGCCGGCTTCAAAGATGTCAAACCCGTCGTCTTCAGCTCCATCTACCCTTTGAGCACCGACGATTTCCCCGAACTCGCCGACTCGATGGAAAGACTCAAACTCAACGACGCCTCGCTCGTCTATACCCGCGACTCCTCGTCCATTCTTGGCCAGGGCTTCCGATGCGGTTTTCTCGGACTGCTTCATCTCGAGATCACCGAGGAACGTCTCGAACGCGAATACGATCAGAGCATCATCCTCACAGCACCGAGCGTCGAATACAAAGTCCATCTTCGAAATGGCGACGAGATCACCGTCGACAACCCACTTTACTACCCCGATCCCTCCACGATCGATTATTGCGAAGAACCCTTCATTCGTGCCAGTTTCATCGTCCCAAAAGACTTTGTTGGCGCCGTCATCAACCTCTGCATTTCCCGCCGAGGCAACCAGGCCGGCATGAATTACATCGACACGCGACGCGTCGAACTCATTTTCGAACTACCGCTCGCCGAGATCCTCTTCGATTTCTACGATCGACTCAAAACCATCTCGAAAGGCTATGCCTCGTTCGACTATGAATTCCTCGAATACAGACGTTCAAAGCTCGTCAAGCTCTCGATCCTCGTCAACCACGAACCGGTCGATGCCCTCAGCGGCCTCGTCCACGAAGAACGCGCCATCGAACGCGCACGCATCATCTGCAAACGTCTCTCCGAGACCATCTCACGCCATCAGTTCAAGATCCCCATCCAGGGCGCCATCGGCGGCAACATTATTGCCCGTGAAACCGTCAATCCCGTTCGAAAAGACGTTTTGGCCAAGTGCTACGGCGGCGACATCACGCGAAAACGCAAACTTCTCGAAAAACAAAAAGCCGGTAAAAAGCGCATGATGCAGATCGGCGAAGTCGAGATCCCGCAAAAAGCCTTCCTCGCCGTCCTCAAAAACGACGAAGACGAAAACTAGTCACGCCGCCCAAATATCAAGATCAACCGTCCGTCACGATGATGTCTGACATTAAAAAACATCCTGACGGACCATTTATTTTGGAGGGGAAAGCCTTCCCCTACGCGGCTATTGGCGAATGATCGCCAATACGCCGCTACCCCTTCTGCCTACGGCATGCACGACGGGATTATGACTTCGTACTCGTGTGCGGTCGCTTGAGCCATTTCACGTAAACGGCGATGCAGGCCAACATGATGAGGGCTTCAATGACAATGTGGAGCCATGGTTCCCACGGCAGCTGATGACGATAGAGGTATGGCACGACAGACAAAAGCGACATCACACCTGTAAAAATGAGCGACGGACGAATACTTTTGAACGTCGAACGGAAGCCGATATCGATAAAAGGCCGAGAAAGCACACGATGCACGCAAAAGAGCGGCAAAAATAACACGATCCAGGCACAGAACATCACTTTAAGTGACAGTTCTTCGCTCACGCCAAGTGCCTGGCACGTTCCAAGCGATGTCATAAAAAACACGGCAATGAGCACGAGTTCAGCCAACGCGGCTTTGAGCGCATAACCGGAATGCCCACACGCGCGATACAGCTCTGGAAACGTCTGCATCAAGGCTTTCAAAAACGCCACGACCAACGCAAGCGGCATGAACGACAAAGCCCACAACCACTCTCCGTCATTGATCAGCATAAAAATATCTTCGGCACAGAAAAAGATCGCCACGATCGGAACCGCACAAAAAATACCAATATTGCTTTGATTCCAGCTGAAGACGCTCGTCAGCTCCGCACGATCCTCTTTAATTTTGGCAAACACGGGGAACGAACTGCGGTTCACCACATTCATGAGCGCAAGGGCTGGCGTCATGGCCACTTCATAGCCTACGCGATAAAGTCCAAGCGTCGATTCACCAAAGAATTTACCCACGATGAAATAATGAAAATACTTGTTCAATGACTCGCCGAGGGTCGCCAGACAGTGTTTGTAGCCAAACTTGATGTAACGCTTGCATTCGTGAATATCGAAATGAAAACGCGGCACGAATTTGGACAAGATAAAACTGCCGACACAAGTGAAAATTCCGTTAAATACGTTCGGAATGACGAGACACCACGCGCCATAATCCATCATGGCCAGCACGATCTTCGCAACGTCGCACATAAAAACCGTGAACGTGTTGAGCGCACTGATCTTTTGAAACTCAAGACGACGATTGATCAATCCCATGGGCACAGCGAGCACGCTCATAAAGAACAACTTGACGACCCCCGCCAACATGAGTGGAATGAGTACATCGTTGTTGTAAAACCTGGATACGGGAATGACACCAATAGAAAGCAACAACGACGCCCCAAGGCCAAAAAGCACCGTAAACCAGAACAGCGAATACGCTTCATTAACGGTGGCATTCTTGTCCTGAACAAATGCCGGTTCAACGCCGAAAGATTTGAAGGACTCAATAATGGCGGCAAAACTCACCGCGAGCGTCCCCAACCCCATATCGGCTTTGGAAATGAACATCATGACGATGACGATCGTCACGGAATCGAGGATCTGTGTCGCCATGCTCGCAAATCCAAGCCACACAAAACCAGATTTAATGTTCTTTTTTGGATCTTTTATATCGCCACTTTTGGGACCAAGATCGTCTTGCGTCATCTCAAAAATCAATCGAATCAATTAAATGTTAGTGATAAAACAGGTTGCCATATTTTTGGCAACGCCCGTGCTTTACGCACGCCCCTTTTCTAACAAATTTCATCATTTTTCAAACGCATTTCCCAAAAAACGATCGATGACGAAGGCTAATTTGAAACACTCTACGCTTTCAACCTTACTGGCATTCAGAATTTTCGCGTGTATCGTCGGCGCTTCGACGCTGTTTGCGGCACCATCTCTCGTTCAGGCACAAACTGACCCGATGACGGCCCAGGCTGACGAAAAAGCTGGCGCCTTAAATCGAGGCGAATTGCTCATGACCGCGCTCAAACGTGAAGGTATCGCCCCGGGACAGGCGCGGTTGGCCATTAACAGCATTGGCGAAGTGTTTGATTTTCGCCTTTCCCGTGCTGGCGACAAATACGTCTATCGTCTCAACGCCGCGCACAAACTTGAGATGCTGCGTTATCAACGAAATCAGCACATCTACGAAACAAATTTAGGCGAAGACAACAAGTTTCATGCACGGTTAGTCGATCCCAATGAGATACCTGCACCACGTGACGAACGCATTCACCCGCCTCAGACCGAAGGTGCCTACGAAGAAGTCGACGTTGAACGCCCGGCGGCATTGGGCGCGGAGCCCCCAGCTCAGACCGATCAGCCGACACTGCCCATGGATCCGTTCATGCCACCACTCGGTGACGATGTACGACCGGATGACGATTTTGCACCGGCGGATGCGCCAGTGCAGCCGATCGACGAAGCACTCGCGAACCGCCCCAGTCCAGATGATGTTCCCGAAGCGCCTCAACCAAGTCTGGTCGGCCAGGATGTCGTGACCCCACCGGCGCCCACAGACATCGACAACGTTGTGCCGTCGCCCCAACCGGTCGACAACGACCAACCAATCGGCCAGGCATCTCTGGATGCCATTCAGCTTGAGCCCCAGACCGGTTTTGAACAAACGCCGTCCATTCTTGATCTCGCCATGGATCCTGAACAGCTGGACAACGCGCAGATCAACGTCCTGCCACAACTTCAACCAGGTCAGGAACCTCGCATCATTCCCTTGCCAAATCCAAAACATACCGTCAGAGCCGATTCCACAAAGAGCTATTCCCCATTCAGTCTCGCCCTCGCATGCATCGGCTTTTTAGCCCTCATCGCAAGCATTCTTATTACGGTCTGGCCGGCATGGCGTGCGCGTCAACACATCAAAAATGCAGGTCTGACCATCGAAGACGACATTGCCATCGCTAGACATCAGCGGCTCGCCCTCGTCTCACGAAAAAATCACACTTACCTCGTCGCGGTCTCAAACAAAGGCATAAAACTGCTGACTTCCTGTGATGACGACGACGAATCTTTACGCGCATGGACTTTCTTCAAACAGAAAACCTATTGGCATCAACTCGCCGATCGACAAATGTCTGACAAACAGTTGAATGAACTCATTCAGTCTTTTGAAAATGCTGAAAATGCTCGCGAAGACGCCCAGCAAAACACGGACGAGCACGATAAACCGACGCTCAACAATTGTCCGCAACTGCTTGCCTCAAGCACACCGACGCTACAAGGCGGCATGATGACGCTCGACAAGCCCAGAGAGTCTTTGGAATTTCAACAAAACACGGCGGAACGCTAAACCACGAACTGATGAATAGAACTATGCTTTGTCTGAAAAGAAAACTCGAATTATGTCTGGTCGCCGGTCTGATGCTCGGTTGCGCGAGCACGCACCCGGCTCCCGTTGTTGAAACGCCCGTCGAACCAGCTCCGGTCGAAGTCGCCCAGCCTGTCGATGCCCACCAAAACGATGAACCGGCCTTGTCACCGTTGCGCATAGCCCTGTTAGACGCTCAAAAAAGCCAGGATGCGCAACAAATCGAGTCTGCTGCACGAAACATCATTGATGCTGATCCAACCAGTGAAGACGCAAAATACGCTTATTTGGCGCTTGCCGAATTAAACCTCGCTTCGGCCCCTGAAACGGCGCGACTTTTTGTAGAACGAGCCTACGAGATCACACCGAATGACTACGACGTTCAAATGATCTACGGGCGCATCGCGCACGCCCAAACGCAAACACAAAACAGCGATGACGAGGCGCTAGACCACTTTGCACGTGCCGCCCAGGCAGATACGAAAAACGCGGCGCCGTGCATTGCCGCAGCCGCGATCCTGCTCAACTACCTCGACATTGAACGCGCCAACGACCAAGCTAAATGCGCCATCGAACGGGAACCCGAACGCTGTGACGCCATCGCCATCTTCGCGGACGCGCGTTACGCGGCAAAAGACTATGAATCTGCGGCCAAGGCTTACGAAAACTACATCCAAAAAGACTGCAACCAGTCAGAAGACGTCCTCAAACGCCTCGCTAAGCTCAACGAGACCCAGTTGAGCGATCCAAAACGCGCTTGCGAACTCTACAACCAGCTGCTCAACCTTGTTCCAGACGATCCCAACTACAAAGCCAGTCGCGATTACCAGTGCGGCCTCTAATTTTCCAGGTTCATTATGGCTGTTTTGCCCAAACCCCTTCAGCGTTTTACCACCGACGGACTGCGCGTCATGCCGCAATACGTCAAACCGACCAACGCAGTTTATCAGCTCGAAGAGCAGATCCTCGACTGCTATCGCTACAGCCTCGATGACTCCTACGAAAACCTGATGGATCAACTCGAACCCATGTGTCAGGCGAGTCAGAGACACAAACTGATCCGCGGCTTCATGCACTTGCTCGACAAGCGTTTGAGCTATGCCGATCTTTCGATCGAAGACCCCATCGGACTGCGGCTTGAGCTGTTTCGACGTGCTGCCAGAGTGCCTGCAAGTGACTTTGCTAAAAAATCGTGGCGAGATGACATTATTAAAGAGGTTGCCAAGCAATTCGAGGTCGATCCAAATAAAATGGATGAACTGCTCTACGCCGACCTCAAGGATCAACGGAAAATCAGTGCTTTCGACGACCTCGACGCCGACGAGCTCCTCGCTGAATACAACCTGGCTCTGGCCCAATCCCTCTTGCTCTACGCAAGATCACTTGAATTCACGATCAACATCTCGCCCAAAGAAGCGAACGCCTTGCGCCGCCTGTTTCGGCACTTGCGTTTCTTTAACCTGCTTTTTGAGGTCAAACATCTGACCGAAACTTCATGGCAATTCAAAGTGGATGGTCCCTCGGCCGTTCTGCCGCAGCCTCAAAAATACGGCCTTGAACTCGCCAGCTTTTTGAGAACGCTGTATGAATTCAGCGACTGGGCTGCAACCGCAAGCATCGATCTCGAACAAAACGGAAAAACAAAACTCTGGGAGCTCAAACCGGGCGACTTTGACGCACCACACAAGCAAATTTTTGAACGCATTCCAGAAGAGGCGAACAAGCTTATTGAAAGATTGCGTGAAACGGCCCCTGAACTAGAGATCATCGATACCCCGTCTATTCTCAATTTTTCAAACCAAGCCGTGTGGATCCCCGATTTTAGCGCGAAAATACGCGCGACTGGTGCGATCGCACACGTCGAAGTCCTTGGCTTTTGGCGCGCGGATTATCTTAACCGACGCCTCAAAGCGCTCACCAAAGCACCCAAAAACCTCATTCTCGTGCTCAGCGAAAAGCTCAAAGTCGATAAAACAGCCCTCGCCGACACGAAGATCCCCATCGTGACCTACAAAACCACGCCTTTACCTAAAAATGTTCAACAGGCGATCTTGTTATACGCGAAAAACTAGGCTTCCTATTTCAGCCAGAAACTTCTAGTGCCTGATCATAACACCGTGCGTTCCGCACGGCTCCACGAAATACCCGTCGTAGCAAAGCCGAAGCGCTGATATGGGAAAAAACAAGTGGAGCCGTGCGCTCTGCACGTCTCCACGAATTCAAAATCGAAGCGTAGCGTCGTAACGCAGTACGTCGTCGCGCGAATTATTCGCAACGAATGTAACCGGCTGGATACTGTTCCACGCTTTCATCGGCTTTCAAATATGGCTTCATGGCATCGCCTTCGAGCACCTCACACGTGTTCTTGCACGACATGACTTTGACCTGATTCGTCGAAGCCGAGCAACGATAACCGCTCAGGCCATCACATGACGGCTTGTAGTTCGAGTGATCGCAGCAGTCACCAAAATTCCCCTTCGTCGAAACGGGGTTTTGACACGCCGCAAGTTTGCCACACGTGGCTTTGCCATCCACCACCGAGCAACTATTGTCAGCACACGCCGTGACCATCATTGAACCGTTGCTGCAGAAGTAAGCCGCAGATTTATCATCATTACAAACACCGTTGCAGCTGTCACACGTCGTACCAGCCGCGACGAGCGGGCAATCCGTCTTTTCAAACGGCTCGCAGTAGATCTGCAGAGGCACTTCGACCGACCAACCAGCATCGTCGCACGAGCTGCAACGCCATTCGGTCACGTGGTCGTCCCAGCAAACGTAGGCGTGTTTGCCATCAGCGCTACACGTCTGCAAATAGTTCTCTTTGACGCAGCAATCGACGCCGGGAATGCCCCCCGTCGTAACAGGATCATCGCAAGGCAACGCAACTTTCTTTTTACACTCGACCTGAAGCGGAACAAGGGGATTATAACCGGCATCGTTACACTTTTCTTCGCAATCCCACTGCGTGACGCGCCCATCCCAGCAGACGAGTGCGTTTTTACCATCGTTAATGCAGGTCTGCGTGTATTTATCGCTATTGCACTTGTCACCAACTTCGCCGCCCTCGGTCTTGGGCTTAAACTCGCCACTACATTTGACGAATCCATCATCGACGACACAATCCGCGTATTTCTCGCAATTGGTCGTCAACAACTCACCGTTATACCAGTAGTAGCCCATTTTTCGGTCACTCGAGCAGCTTTTGGCGCATTCTGACTGACTGTTGGCTTTGCACGCAGGCAATCCGTCTTTCGGCTGATCGCCCGGTTTATCATCCGTTTCGTCGTCCACAGGCGGCTTCGTATCGTCCCCCAAACAAGCGCCCGCATTGCAACCTTTGGCGCAGTTCTGATCGACATGCCACGCATTGTCGTGACAAACAAGCAAATTCGCGCCCTGGCACTGTTTGGCATTTTCGGTGCAAACAGGCGTCTCACGGCTCTCGTCACCATCGTCACAGGCAACAAAACCAAGACAGCTCAACGCCATCCACACCAAAACGAGTTTTTTGTTCAACATGTTTTCTCCCAAATATGTTTCTTCTTTTTCACAACGCGTGAATGCGACTGTGCTGAACCGTATTAGCAGTCATCCTATCCACAAGCTATAAAAAAAGCCGCTCTTTCGAGCGGCTTTTTCAATTACCTCAAAAATTAATTAGCCGAGAGGCATTCAAAATATCCAGTCGGATATTTCGTCGT